>JACMJI010000420.1 GCA_014380705.1 Gorillibacterium sp.
CGCCATACGCGGGAACGGGATGGCAGTATTAAAGCACTTGGCTTTCCATATGAACGCTATCGCCAGGGTCAGCGCGATTTGGCCGGGACCGTGTATAAGACCCATTTGGATAGCAAAAAGCTGTTTGCAGCCGCACCAACCGGCATGGGCAAGACGATGTCTACGCTTTTTCCGACAATTAAAGCGGTTGGGGAGGGCGTGCTGCGACGTTTGTTCTATTTAACAGCGAAGACGTTAACGCGGACTGCAGCAGAGGAAGCCTTGTCCCTGATGGAGGACAAGGGGCTGCACCTATGGAGCATTACGCTGACCGCTAAAGATAAGATCTGCTTTCAAGATAAAGTGGATTGCCATAAAGAAAGCTGTCCCTTCGCAGATGGGCATTACGATCGGTTAAATCTTGCTCTACTCGATCTGCTTGGGAACGAAACGAGATTGACCCGGAGTGTAATTGAAGCGTACTCGCGTAAGCACCGGGTATGTCCCTTTGAATTTGCCCTTGATGCGGCTTATGCGGCGGATGCGGTGATCTGTGATTATAACTATATTTTTGATCCGCGGGTATCGCTCAAGCGGCTCTGGGAGGAGGAGAAGCGGCATACGGCTCTGCTTGTAGATGAAGCTCACAATCTAGTAGATCGAGCGCGGGAGATGTACTCTGCTGAGGTGGACAAGGCGGCATTTCTGGCGCTTCAGCGTGAATATAAAGGGAAGAACATGGGGCTTTATAAAGCTGCGCATGCCATAAATCGTTTCCTGATTACAGTTAAAAAAGAGTGCGCAGCCCCAAGGTCGCAAGGGGCGGCTTCATCACAAGGCAATGCGAGGGTGAATACCCATAGGAGAGCAGAAGCACTTGTGAAACGGGAGCTTCCGCTGGAGCTGGTTGAGCTGTTGACAGCATTCCTCACGGTGGCGGAGCGAGAGCTTGCAACGGGTGGAGCTGCGGCAGCAGGACGGGAGGGTACAGAGCAGCTGCTCACGGTTTACTTTGCTGTGCGTCATTTTGTCCGGATCGCGGCCGAATACGATGAACGGTATGTAACGTTGACAGAGATGGTCAAGGGTGAGCTGCGTATCAAGCTATTCTGCCTGGATCCTTCCCGACTGTTGCAGAAGGCAGGGAAGGGCTTTCGGTCCACAATATTTTTCTCAGCTACGCTTGCGCCACTCTCCTACTTTCGAGACCTGCTGGGAGGAGACCAAGAGGATTATGCCGTGTCCTTCCCTTCTCCTTTTCACAAAGAGCAACTGAATGTCTATATTAGCCCAGTCTCCACACGATATCGAGACCGGGAAGATACCAAAGATCGAATTGCCACCCAGCTTGCTGAATTAATTCGGCTGCACACGGGTAATTATCTTGTGTTCTTCTCATCCTATGACTATTTGAACGGTGTACTTGAGTCCTTCGTTAGGTATGAGCTGGACATCGACGTTATTGTTCAGAATAATCGGATGTCAGAGGAGGAGCGTGAGGCATACCTGGGGGCGTTTCACGAAGGCCGGCAAAGACCGTTGATTGGTTTTGCCGTGATGGGCGGTATATTTGGTGAAGGAATTGACCTGACAGGGGAGCGATTAACAGGTGTGGTGATCGTTGGAGTGGGGCTGCCCCAAATCGGACCGGAGCGAGACATCATTCGTGAATATTTCGATAAGGTAGGGAAGAATGGCTATGACTATGCTTATGTTTACCCAGGAATGAACAAGGTTCTTCAGGCAGGGGGGCGACTCATTCGTACCGAAACCGACCGCGGCACACTTCTGCTCATGGATGATCGTTTTCTTCAGCCCAAGTACCAAATGCTTATGCCGCAGGAATGGAAGCCTGCGATGATTCTTCGTTCTCCCTCTATATAATAGCGCAAGACGCAAAAGGACACCGCTCTCGATAATTTTTAGGGAATATTTATCCTCTATGGTACAATTTAGCTACAAGTAAAATTACGGACCAATATAAGGAGGCATAAACAATGAGTGATTTATTGCGCAAGGCTATCTCTCTTGGAGTGGGTTTGGCAGTAGCGAGTAAGGAGAAAATTGAGCAATATGCGGATGAGATGGTAACAAAAGGCGAGCTCGGTAAAAACGAGTCCAAGGAATTTGTTAAGCAGATGGTTGCCAAAGGGGAAGAACAGCGCGGACAGCTGAAGGCCATGGTGCAGGATCAAGTGCGCCGAATACTGGATGAGCTTGATGTTGCTACAAAGCGGGATGTCCAAAAAGTCGAGGAACGGCTTGAAGCGCGAATTGACGCACGAGTCGAAGAGCGACTTGCCGCCCTTGCATGTGAACAGAATTCCGCAGGTGCGTCAGGTGGGGCGGGGGGAGCTGCTGGTGCTGCCAATGATCTGACGGGTACAACGGGCAACTCTACGCTATAATATGGCGATTAAACTTCGGCATACGAAGCGTTACAAGGAGATAGCAACCGCCCTTGTCCGCCATGGCTTTGGCTACATTGCAGAGGAGATGGGATTGTTCCAGCTCCTTTCTTTGCCTCGCAAGTGGATAAAGGGCGGGGAAGATAAGCAAGCATTAACGTGGGCCGTGCGAATTCGGCTTGTACTTGAGGAGCTTGGGCCATCCTTCGTTAAGCTTGGCCAACTTTCTAGTACACGGAAGGATTTATTGCCAGCCGATGTAATTGTTGAGATGAAAAAGCTCCAGGATCAAGTGCCGGCTTTTTCGATGAGAGAAGTAAGGCAGATCATTGAGCGTGAGTTAAATGCACCTCTTGAGAGCCTATTTGCTAGCTTTGATGAGGTTCCCACGGCTGCGGCATCCATTGGTCAGGTTCACTATGCCCGCTTAATTAGCGGAGAAGCTGTCGCGGTAAAGGTTCAGCGACCGATGATCGAGGAGATCATCAAGCTTGATCTCGAAATCTTACAAGAGCTTGTGCCGCTTGCGGAGCGTAGGTTGGACGGGGTAAGCCAATACAAGATTGGTGACGTCCTTTCGGAATTATCAAAGTCGATGATGGATGAGCTGAATTACACCCACGAAGGGCGCAATGCAGATAAGATTGCCCGACAGTTTCAGCATCATCCCCATATTCATATCCCAAAGGTTTATTGGAATTATACAACGTCAAAGGTATTAACCCTGGAGTGGCTAGAGGGTATACAATTGGGTGATCTTCAGGAGAGCGAGGAGCCTGCCGCTAGCAGAAAAGTAGTGGCTGAACGTCTCGTTAACGCTATGCTCCATCAAATTTTAGTGGAGGGTGTATTTCACGCGGATCCTCATCCTGGGAATTTGTTTGTTCTACCAGGGGACCGGCTGGCATTCGTCGATTTCGGCATGGTTGGACGTCTGAGCGAGAAGCTGCGCTATCAATTAACCTCGCTGCTGATCGCGATGATGCGTCATGATACCGAAGCCGTTGCCCGAGCGGTTGTCCGGATGGGTATGGTCGAAGATGATGTGGATATGGACGCGCTGGAGAAGGATCTAGATCGATTGCGGGAGCGCTATTATGACCTGCCGCTCGCACAGGTCAGTCTGAATGAGGCTGTGACTGACCTATTCACCATTGCGGGCAAACATCACATTCGCATTCCTACTGACTTGACCCTGCTAGGCAAGGCGCTCCTTACCCTCGAGGGGGTGACGGCAAGCCTGGACCCGGATATGAGTATCGTTGATTTAGCTGAGCCCTTTGGTCGCCGCTTGGTGCGCGAGCGGTTCCACCCTAATCAGGTCCGTAAGCGGCTGTGGAAGGATACGACTGAAACCGTGAGTGCTTTATCTCAACTACCGCGTCAATTAACCCAAGTCGGCAAGCTCCTCCGCTCAGGAAAGCTGCGTATGGAGATTGGTCTTGCCGATTTAGAACCATTACTTCGCAAGCTTGACCAGGTCAGCAATCGGATTTCCTTCAGTATTGTACTGCTCTCCTTTAGCATCGTCATGGTAGGTCTAATGTTTGCCGCCTCAACGGGGAATGAGCCCGCCTTTCTGGTTCATCTGCCAGTCATGGAGATCGGGTCTGTGATCGCCGGACTAATGCTGTTGTGGCTACTATATGCGATCTTCAAATCAGGGCGGTTTTAATACCGTGGTGAAGAGCAAGAATGGACCCGCCCTCCTTGGAGCCACTAGGAGAGCTGAGTAATAGGGCATGATTATAGACCTTATATACGACGAGCCAACGGAACACATCCCGTTGGTGTTTTTTTGTGATAAAATCTGATCGTTGTAATGAAAAAGGGTTACGCACCCCTATTCGGATGGAATGATCGAAGTCAATTATAAGAGTCAATAGGCTAGATTTATGCTTAGTCGACTAATAATCTATTAAGAAACCGTTTTCTGTCTTAGTATTTTCCCTAATAGTATGAAAAGTCAGTTAAACAAGAGAAATTATTCGATAATATAATTCTTAAAATTAGATATTGACCTATTATCTAGATGCTGTTACGATATATTTTACTTAGTCGGCTAACAATCAGGGAGGGTATTCATTGGTAGAGAACACGAAGGACTCGTTATATTACTTGTTGTCTCAGGTTATCCGGTTGCATTATCACCAAGTTCACGGACACCTGGAGAAAATAGGAATTTATCCGGGGCAGCCGCCCGTACTCTTTCAGTTAGCGGAGAAGAATGGACTTAGTCAGAAGGAAATGGCTGAGAACATGAAAATTAAGCCTGCAACCCTAACGGTTATGCTCAATCGAATGGAAAGCGGACAATTGGTAGAGCGCCGTCAGGACCCTGATGATCAGAGGGTATCGCGAGTTTATATTACCGATTTGGGTAGAGACAGGGCCAGTGAATTGAAGGAAATCTTTAAAACGCTTGAGGAAGAATGCTTTCAGAATGTTACGCCGGATGAGCAGGCTTTTCTTCGTCGCATGTTCATGCAGATGCGGGACAATTTGACGGAGGCTAATAAGAAGCTAGGAGATGTTACTTTATGTTAAAACTCATGCGCTATATGAAGCCCTATTCCACTTCCATTGGAATATTGTTGTTTCTGGTGCTGCTCCAAAGCATATCGGAGCTTTACTTGCCTACGCTGATGGCAGACATCGTAGACAAAGGAATTAGTAAGGGAGATATCTCTTATATTTGGAGAATAGGCGGGTTAATGCTGCTGGTTGCACTCGGCGGAGCAGCTTGTGCTATTGGTGCTAGCTATTTATCCTCCAAAGTTGGAGTCGGCTACGCTCGGGATTTGCGGACCAAGGTGTTTAGCCATGTCGAGAACTATTCACTTCGCGAATTCGATAAGATTGGTACAGCATCACTGATTACTCGTTCAACGAATGACATTACACAAATCCAAACCGTCTGGGTGATGATCCTGCGGATGATGGTTATGGCACCCATGCTGTGTATTGGCGGGATTATTATGGCTTTATCCAAGGATGTCGGGCTTTCCTGGATTATCGTGGTTGTCGTCCCTGTACTTGCGGGGGCTATTATCCTGATGGCCTCTCGTGCGATGCCCTACTTCAAGGTTATGCAGAAGAAAATAGACAAAATGAACCTTGTGTTACGGGAAGGACTTACGGGGATTCGTGTTATCCGCGCCTTTAATCGAGACGATCAGGAGAAGAAGCGCTTTGAGGAATCAAATCGTGATTTGACAGATACCAGTATACGCGTGAACCAAATCATGGCTTTCATGATGCCTGTGATGATGATTGTGATGAACTTAACGACGATTGCCATCATCTGGTTTGGTGGTAAGCGGATCGATAGCGGTGATTTGATGGTTGGGGATATGATGGCCTTTATCCAATATATCATGCAGATTATGTTTTCCTTGATCATGGTTGCGATGATGTTCGTTCTCATCCCGCGCGCATCTGTTTCTGCGGTTCGGGTCAATGAGGTGCTGGACACAATACCCGATATTAAAGACCCATTAGAATCTAAAACCGTGGGCAACAGAAAAGGCTATGTTGAGTTTAGAGATGTGACCTTCAGCTTTCCAGGTGCGGAAATGCCAGCCATTCGTAATATTAACTTTAGCGCCAATCCTGGAGAAACGACCGCCATTATTGGAGGTACGGGTTCAGGTAAATCTACAATGATAAACTTACTCCCTCGCTTTTATGATGTGGAGAGTGGAAGTATTCTAGTAGATGGGGTCGATATCCGTGAGTTTTCCCAAGAGAAGCTGCGGGAGAAGATCGGTTATGTGCCGCAGAAAGCTGTTCTGTTTACGGGAAGTATAGCGGAGAATATCCGTTATGGTAAGGTAGACGCTACGGATGAAGAAGTTCGGCACGCAGCGGAAACAGCTCAAGCAACCGAATTTGTTGCAGAAATGGCAGAAGGCTTTGACTCCGTTCTAGCACAAGGCGGAACCAACATTTCCGGAGGGCAGAAGCAGCGTTTGTCTATTGCTCGTGCACTTGTCCGCCGTCCGGAAATCTATCTGTTCGACGACAGCTTCTCGGCACTGGACTTTAAGACGGATGCCAAGCTGCGCAAAGCCCTGAAGCAAGAAACGGCGGATGCGACAGTCCTGATTGTTGCCCAAAGAGTAAGCACAGTGATGAATGCAGATCGCATTATTGTACTGGAAGAGGGCGAGATCGTCGGAAACGGTACCCATAAAGAGCTTATGACTACCTGCGAGGTCTATCGGGAGATTGTATCCTCACAGCTTTCTGAGGAGGAGATCGCATGAGTACAGATAAATCAACCAAACAGGAAAGTCGCCCCATGGGCAGAGGCCCCGGGATGGGTGGAGGACCAGGCGGATTCGGTCTTCCCGTACAAAAAGCAAAGAATTTCAAGGGTGCCCTAAAAAGGCTGCTTCGCTACTTGAAGCCTCAGCAATGGCTGCTCATTATGGTTGTTTTCCTGGGTGCCCTTAGTACCGTATTCAGTGTCTTGAGTCCGGATATTATGGGGAAAGCCACGACGAGAATCTTTAAGGGTGTCATGGCGAGGGCGCAAGGAAACGCGGGGGCAACGATCGATTTTGACTACATCTGGGACATTGTTATGATCTTGATTGCCCTTTATGTAGTCAGTGCTTTATTCAATTACTTGATGCAGTACATTATGGCGGGTGTTGCTCAGAGAACCGTCTATAAAATGCGGGAAGATGTTAGTGAGAAGCTATCGCGTCTACCGTTGAAATATTTCGATTCTCGCACACATGGTGAAATTCTTAGCCGCGTAACCAATGACGTTGATAATATCGCGAATACACTTCAACAAAGCATGTCTCAATTGATTACGTCCTTGCTAACCTTGATCGGGATTATTGTCATGATGCTAAGGATCAGTCCATGGATGACTTTAATTGCTTTTGTCACCTTGCCTGCATCGGCTTTTGTTGCCAAAAGTATAGCGTCCCGCTCACAAAACCATTTTAAGGACCAGCAAAAACAGCTAGGCGAGTTAAATGGACATGTCGAAGAAATGTTTACCGGCCATAATATCGTTAAAGCATTTGGGCATGAGCAAGCCTCGGTCGCACACTTTGAAGAAGTGAATAACAAGCTTTATGAATCAGGGTGGAGAGCGCAATTTATCTCGGGGTTAATCTTTCCGCTCCTTGGCTTTGTCAATAATATTGGTTATGTGTTAATAAGTGTGGTTGGGGGTATTTTTGTAACCAATGGTCGGATTAACATCGGTGATATTCAAGCATTTATCCAATATTCTAAACAGTTTACCCAACCGATTCTACAAACGGCTAATATTGCGAATATCTTACAATCAACGGTCGCCTCAGCGGAACGAGTATTCGAGATTCTTGATGAAGAAGAACAACTGGCTGACCGCCCGGATGCGAGTGTTATCCTCACTCCGAAAGGCAACGTCAAATTTGAACATGTGAAGTTTGGTTACAGCGAAGAGGCTCCACTCATTGCCGATATGAACATTGACGTCAGACAAGGGCAGACGGTCGCTATTGTTGGACCGACAGGCGCCGGTAAAACGACCTTGGTTAACTTGTTGATGCGCTTCTATGAGATCAATGAAGGTAAAATAACCGTTGATGGCGTTGACATTCGTGACCTGAAGCGTGAAGGCTTGCGCAGCATATTTGGCATGGTGCTTCAGGATACGTGGTTGTTTAATGGTACAATCCATGACAATATTGCCTATGGACGTACGGATGCAACGGAGACGGAAGTGGTTCGCGCAACGAAAGCAGCTTTCGCCGACCACTTTATTCGCACCCTTCCGGAAGGCTACCAAACCGTGCTAAACGAAGAAGCGTCTAATATCTCACAAGGACAAAAGCAGCTTCTAACCATTGCCCGTGCTATTCTAGCTGATCCGGCCATCCTGATTCTGGACGAAGCAACCAGCAGCGTCGATACACGGACAGAGGTTCACATTCAGCAAGCGATGAACCAGTTGATGCAAGGCAGAACAAGTTTTGTTATTGCCCACCGTTTATCTACGATTCGCAACGCGGACCTGATCTTGGTCATGAACCATGGGGATGTCATCGAGAAGGGCACACACCTTGAGCTTCTAGCTCAGAATGGTTTCTATGCCGATCTGTATAACAGCCAATTCACCAGCAAGGAAATCGAAGTCGTTTAAATTTTGAACGGTTAGAAGCGATGAGCCGGGACTTATCGTTTTCATCCTTTCACAAGTCAACAACATGCCTTTTAAGGAATTAAAAGATGAAAATCCGGCTGATCTTATGCCGATTTTTCATCTTTTTTTGGTCTGCACCTATAGCTAGATAAATGGTTGGCTGCAAAAAGAGGGGTATGAAGTTCGGAGGAGATAACCATACTAATAAAATTGGGGGATATTGGATATTTTCAAGGGGACACTTTGATTGCAAAAAGGATGGATCAACATGAATTTCAACAGCGTTGCGGAGATTGTTTTTTACTTTGCTGTCTATTCGTTTGTAGGGTTTTTGCTCGAAAATACATTAAGTTTGGTGCTTACCGGAGTTTTCTGGAAGGATGGCTTTCTGCGGAGTCCACATAAACCCATGTATGGCATAGCTCCGGTTATCCTGCTGTACGCTGCCCATGAACTACCACTAGGGATCACTTTGCTTCTATGTTTTATTGTGCCGACGGCTGTGGAGTTGTTATCGGGCATTATGCTTGATAAGGGACTTCAGCGCAGATATTGGGATTACTCCAAGCTGCCGCTTCAGTATCGTGGCTACATCTGTTTGCCCTTCTCCCTGGTATGGCTAGGCCTATCGGCCCTTGTCCTCTACGGAATGCACCCATCTGTAGCAGCAATATATCGCTACCTAACGCCGGTCTGGGTAGCCATTACTCCGTACTTCCTTCTTTATCTTCTGGTGGATACTTGCCTTGCCATTTGGAAGCAAGACAGGGTGGCTTTACCGGAGCGCTAAGATTTATTAGGTAAAGTAATAGAACAGGAAGCAGCATAGAAGATTAGGCAGCGAAAATTTGAGCAGATAGCCTGTTACCCTCGCTCTATCCTCGCGGTCCTTGTGGTTTTCTGTGTTCCAGTTTGCTCTCGTGCGATCTCCACTATTTAAAGAGCCGGAGATAATGATGACAACAAGTAAACACAATCCGCCAATGATTCCCGTTCCTTTCAATACCCATGTTAAATCCTGAACGACCGAGGACACTAAAATGATCAGGAGAGAAGCGATGACGCCCCAGAGCAAGGGGGAGCGGAGCAGCTTCTTTTTCATATTCCCACATTCTCTCATTATAGCTTGAAAATCCCTTATTCAATGGGATTATAGCATGTGGAGAGGTCCATGGATAGCATTTATTCTCCAACCACTTCTTAGAAAACCACAGACAGTTCTCGTTAAGCAACCCCATTTCGCAACCTTCTAATGGGAAAAGAAAACCACGAAAAGGAATGAAATTTTTAAAAAGAACCAAGGATAAACGCCTATCGGCGTCTTGTAGGGCCGTGCGTTTACCGATGCGGAATCAGAATGATCCTTACCTAATATTTATACTTTCTATTAGAGGAACAAATGGCCATTGACATTTAATGTTATCTTGTTCTACTATGTACTTAGCAATACAAAGTATTATGAAATGCAGAGGTGCATGCATGAATGATTCAAGTCAGCTCAAGAAAGGTGTTCTGGAAATCCTCGTTCTGCACTTGTTAAGTGATTCAGATATGTATGGCTATCAACTGATCAGTGAGCTTGACGGGCGGAGCAACGGTTTTTTCAAAATGAAGGAAGGTACACTGTACCCGGTGCTTTATCGGCTGGAGGACGCAGGCTACATTATGAATTATTGGGAACCGGAAAGTGAGAAACGGGGAGTACGGCGCAAGTACTACAAGATCACAAACGAAGGCAAGCTGCGCGTCGTTGATTTGAAAGCGGATTTGTTTGTTTTTATCCAGTCTATTCAAACGGTTTTGGAGGGGAAGCCATGATACCGAGAACAATTGAGGAGTATGTTGGAGAAGTTTTAAAGCATATCCCAGCGAATGCGGCGACAAAGCATAGGATTGAACGGGATTTAACGACCCACTTGTTGGAGCGAGCAGAGGTGGAAGGGCTCGCACACATGCTATATTCACTTGGATCTCCTGAGGAGACCGCGAGAGAATTTGCCGATAATCTTGAAGGGCAGCCCGGGCATATTGCGCAGGAAATATCGCAACTCCGACAAGAATTAGATGCAATCAGCGAGCCTTATTATGAGTATAGAACGAAAACTGTGCTGTTCGGACTGCCACTTGTGCATATTAAATTCCGCAGGCGGTGGAGTGCCTACGGACGCAGGTCGCCTAAGGCTGCTGTGGCCAAAGGTATTATCGCGATTGGCGATGTCGCTGTTGGCGTGGTTTCGATAGGTGCGGTGGCTCTTGGCGGGTTGTGTTTAGGTGGGGTATCCCTCGGTCTTCTATCTTTAGGCGGGTTGGCCATTGGCTTGCTGGTTGCTGCTGGTGGTATTGGCATAGGTGCAATTGCTTTTGGCGGGGTAGCGGTTGGTTTGTTTGCCGCCGGTGGTCTTGCCATTGGAAAGGTTGCGATCGGTGGGCTGGCAATCGGACAGGTCGCCGTGAGTGAATCACCTATAGGCACTTATACGTATGATGTTTCTAAAAAGGGACCGCTCACATGGGAGATACTCAAAGGATTGCTCCAACAAGCATATAGGTCCTAATTGAACTTGAATTAGCTTAAAAAAAGGGAACGGAACCGCAGTTGATGCGACTCGTTCCCTTTAATGTTCCTTAAGGTTTTTTAACTTTTTAACCAACAATAGCTGGTTGTGCACACCGTTTGCTCCCCCGAAGCAATGGAACACGGGCCTGCTATAGTATGGGCAATCCTCTTGCTGCCTAATTATTTATTGCTAAAGCGAATTGCGGTAAATCGTCGTAACATCCGCACGTTCGAGTCGCTTGAAATTGCCAAAGGAACCATGCACCATTGCCTTGTCGACCATAACTTCTAGCTTACTGTCATCGATGTCGTAATCCGCAAGCCTTGAAGGTGCTCCAATGGAGGTCCAGAATGATCGCAGGGAACGAATACCTTCCAGAGCAACTTGGCGATCATCCTTGCCGACCGGGTCAATACCGAATACGTTTAGAGCAAACTGTTTGAAGCGGGCAATCCCGGAATCAAGTACGTGCTCCATCCAATTCGGGAACAAGATTGCCAGACCGCCTCCATGAGGAATATCATATACAGCACTAACCGCATGCTCGATGTTGTGCGTTGCCCAGTCTCCGCCTGTACCCATGGAGGTCATTCCGTTAAGCGCCATGGTGCCGCAATAGAGGATGGTTTCGCGATGCTCATAGCTGTTCAGATCTGCAAGCAGTTTAGGAGCGGTGTCAATAACCGTCCGTAGAAGGACCTCACAAAACCCGTCCTGAACGGGAGCATTGGTCGTATGGTTAAAATAGTTCTCAAACACATGCGACATGATATCCACCACGCCATAAATCGTTTGATCACGAGGTACCGAAAAGGTAAAGGTGGGATCGAGAATCGAAAAGCGGGGATATACATGCTCGCTGCCCCAGCCATATTTTTCCTGAGTCTCCCAATTGGTAATAACAGAACCGCTGTTCATCTCAGAACCCGTAGCTGCCAGGGTCAACACAGTTCCAAAGGGGAGAGCATCCTTAACCTGTCCCTTAAAGGTAATGAATTCCCATGGGTCCCCGTCGTACTTCGCCCCCGCCGCGATCGCTTTGGTACAATCAATCACACTGCCGCCACCTACAGCAAGAATAAAACTTATATTCTCCTGCTTGCAGATTTCAACCCCTTTACGCACGGTGGATACGCGAGGATTCGGTTCCACCCCAGACAACTCATGTACGATCGCTCCACATGCTTGAAGCAAATCGATGACTTGAGTATAAAGTCCACTGCGCTTGATGCTGCCGCCACCGTACACGAGTAGGACTGCAAGACCGGGTTCCTTCAGTTCTTCACGAAGCTTATTCAAAGAGCCTTTGCCAAAATGCAAATGGGTTGGGTTTTGAAAAGTAAAATTGTTCATAAGTACCTCCTGTATGTAAGTAGTAGAAGCCAATAAACCTACACTCGCCATCTATTGTAACAGAGCTAGAGAATAAATTCATATGCGGCGTTTGGCTATGCCCGATAAAAGTCGTTTATAATCAAGAAATCTGAGGGCAACAGCGATCGTAAGAATAATCCGTCATCGCAGCGGTCATCTACACTATTTCTACATTATTGGTAAGCAATATGGTGGGGAGATCATCCCCAAATAGAAAAACTACTCTGGGAGCAGGATTCCCTGCACCTGAGTAGCTTTAAGTGGAACGGAAAATTAATCGGCTACCGTCATACGACGAATGAGCAGATAGGACAAACAGAACCAGAGGATGCTGAGCAAAGTAACCCAAAGGGCGAATCCAGCGACTGAGTTAGATAAATGAATGATCGTTTTATACACACTACCCCAGATTTCATCAGGAGTAAGAGTTATGACAAGGAAGCCGGCACCGCCTACAATAAACATGCCGTTTTTCTTCAGGCGGCTTGCAATTGCCGCAATAAGGAAGCCTAATGCCGAGAATTGGAGCAAGCCACTGAAATTAATCAAGAGTTCTTCAACTCGGGTGAGACCCAAATTCATGCTTCTAGCTAAGGAAAAGAAAGCCAAGTCAACATCTAGTTTATTCACAATCCACAATTCAATGAAACTCATGATGAGATTGACGATTCCCATGCAAACCGAAAGCGAAATAAAAGCGAGGATAATGGAAATCATATAGTCCACGCGTCGAAGATTCATCCCAAGGGTGTAGGGGAAGGTTTCCTTCAGTGACACAATTCCGCTGACAAATACAAAGATGAAAAGGGCAATCGTTCCACCGGAGACGGTAGTACTCGTATCACCAAATCGATACAAAAGGACAGTTGAGAGTGCAAAGATCGAGAGGTAGATTGACCAAAAAATGATAAAACCAAAGCGCCCGTTAATATAATGCAGCTTGAGCATGGCTTGAATCGGCTTCATAGGGTGCCATCCCCTTTCTCCATTGAGGCTTGTTCGGATGCTGATAGATGGACGATGAGCTGTTGAAAGGATACAGGTCCAATTTCTAGACCTAGCTCATTCGCCTTGCGCCGATCTTCATTACCTGATGTACTCAGAAGGGTTGCAGTCTGCAGCGTGCCAAACGTCTCTTGATGCAGAACACGTCGACTGCTAATGAAAGGAGCAACCTTATCACGACTGCCACTTACCGTAAAAGCCATCCCCCGCAATTCGTCAGCATCCCGATCAATGACGAGACGCCCGTGGTCGATCACCAGCACGCGTTCCAGTAACTTGCTGATTTCATCAATTAAATGCGTGGATAGGATGATCGTACGTGGGTGCAAGCTGTAATCCTCAATAAGCAGATCATAGAACATCATCCGTGAAGCGGCATCAAGGCCAAGGTAAGGCTCATCGAATATGGTCACCTGCGAACGGCTGGCTAACCCTACAACGATTCCTAGTGCAGATGTCATCCCACGGGAGAGCTTCTTCACATGGCGTGACGAAGGGAGCTCAAATTCACGAATCAACCGTTCAGCGTAAACGCGGTCCCATTGTGGAAAGATCAGTGAGGAGATATCTAGAACATCAGAGATTCTCATCGATTTGCTATATTGCTGGCTTTCTTTAATAAAGCACATGTTGCTCAGCACCCGTTTGTTCTCATAAGGCTCTTCACCCATAATGCGAATACTTCCCTGACTGGCAAAAAGCTGTGCCGTTAGCAGATGCATCAAAGTCGTTTTCCCTGCGCCATTTCGTCCGAGCAGACCACATATTTGGTTGCCGGTAATTGTGAAGCTAACCTGATCAAGCGCTGTAACCTTGCCATATTGCTTACTCACATTTTGCAATTCTATAATGTTGGTTGTCATTTGCTGCGAACCCCTTTCCCAATCATCTCAATGAGCTCTTCCTTGTTAATCCCAAGTTTATCTGCCTCGCGCAGCATTGATTCTATAAACTGTTCAAAGAATTGATCCTTGCGTTTACCGATGAGTACCTGCTTCGCTCCATCTGCTACAAACATCCCGATCCCCCGTTTCTTATACAGAATCCCTTCATCCACCAGAAGATTGACCCCTTTGGCCGCTGTCGCCGGATTGATTTGGTAGTGGGCAGCAAATTGGGTCGTGGACGGAGCCTGACTTTCTTCAGGCAGAATGCCTGCAATGATATCATTCTCGATCCGTTCTGCAATCTGTAGGAAGATGGGCTTGCTATCATCCATTTGTTCGTTCATTTCCTCACCACCTAATCGGTTAACTACTCATGTAACTAACTATAGAACCAAATGAAACATTTGTCAATAAGCACTCTGGAAATTTTTTGCGTGGAAAAGGGGGATATTTAACAGGATCGATTGGTTGAGGATAGCTAGAGTGCTACAATAAGGGAGGGAATACTTGATCAAGGAAACAAACTCAGTACCTTAATAGATGGGGATGGAAAGCAGGAATGGGGCCACAGCTTAGAGCCGTAATATTTGATCTTGACGGGGTGATAGCAGACACCAACGAATGCTATAATCGTGCTAATCGTAAATTAGCTGAACAGTTGGCTGTCACGATAAGTGATGCTGAGAACGAATCCTTTAAAGGCATTCATCGTTCTGTAATTGTACGAACCATCGCTGCCAAAACGGGCAGGAGCTATACGGAAGAAGACATTGCAGCACTTGGTATGAAGAAGAATGAATATTATCAGCAGTTAATCGCTGACCTTACCCCGCTTGATCTACTTCCCGGGATCGGGACATTTCTCAAGGAATTAGCGGATGAGGGAATTCTTATCGCACTCGCGTCATCCAGCTCGAATTATCGTTTTGTCCTAGAAAGGTTGGGGATCGGGCATTACTTTCAAGCCATAGCAGACCCCGCAAGAGTTGAACGAATGAAGCCCGCACCAGATATTTTTCTCCTAGCCGCTGATCTATTAGGTATCCCCTACGAGGAGTGTGCGGCAATTGAGGATGGTGAGGCAGGCCTTACTGCTATACTGGCCACTCCGATGTTCTCTATAGGGGTAGGTTCCGCACCATTTCTAGCAACAGCCCATTGGAATGTCTTTGATTGCGCAGGTCTTCATCTTGATGAATTGCGTCAGAGGTTTGAAAAGAGATAGTTGAGTTCTATTGAAGCGATGGATAGACGAGGGGTAGACGAAGAGTAGACGAAGAGTAGACGAAGGAGACGATGAGGGTATGCAGCTGATTTTTCGGGATAACTTTTTTAGCTCAGGTCGCACGGAAATTGTCGATGCGTCAGGTAATCCAGCAGGGACACTAGATTTGGGAAGTGCATTTAGCGCATCGGTAGAGGTCTATAATTCGGAGGGTAGCTTGGTCTGTACGGGCAAGTTTCGCCATCTTTTATCATCCAAATGGCTGGTATTAGGACCAAACGGAGAAGAGCTTGGACTGCTGCACTCACGCATGAGCTTTCTCAGTAAGCGTTATGAGTACGAGGCCTATGGCCGTGGGAATTACGAGATTACATCACCTGTGTTCTCCCGTGAGTATGAGATTACCGAGGATTCTGGGCAAGTAGCTGCACGATTCGAGCGGATCAATGGGTTTTTCTCTTCAGGAGCTTTTAGCCTTCATAATGATTCAGACAGATTGGACAGCTATGAGCTAACCGTCGTCATTATGGGTGTTTATGCCATTCAGAAGAGCCAACAAGCCGCTGCTCCAAATGGGGTGTACTAACCTCATGCTGTTCCGAGCGGGATTAATGGCGGAGAACTTTCTAGTTGCTAACGGACGACAGATTTATTTCTGTGGCGGATTCAGGCATCTACCCTTATATTTACCGATAAAATTGTGTACTATAGAGAAATACATGCACTTGAAATAAAAGAAAGATTAAGAATCCCCTTAACCTGTTCTTCTATTTCACAGGTGAACGCAGGTGCCTCAGACGCCTAATGCGTTAATCCTGGGCAACGTGCAAATACGGAGTGGATCAATACAGAGGGGCTGGGAGCTATGGAAACGGATACTACCAAAACGACACTTTCATCAAACTTTATTAAGAATATCGTAGCAGAAGATTTAAAGTCAGGTCGAGAGAAAGAGATTATCACACGCTTTCCCCCGGAGCCGAACGGTTATTTACATATCGGACACGCCAAAGCCATCTGTATCAATTTTGAACTAGCTGATGAGTTTGGCGGCAAGACGAACCTGCGTTTCGATGACACCAACCCGGTTAAGGAAGATACGGAATACGTGGATGGCATTTTACATGATATTCGGTGGCTCGGGTATGAATGGGACCGTCTGCATTTTGCCTCTGAATACTTCGAGATGAACTATGATCGGGCTGTCTATTTAATTAAGCAAGGAAAAGCTTATGTGGATGACCTGACAGCCGAGGAAATGCGCGCGATGCGGGGAACCTTGAATGAGCCAGGGAAGGAAAGCCCATACCGTACACGCTCGATTGAAGAGAACCTAGATTTGTTCGCCCGGATGCGGGCAGGTGAATTTAAAGATGGAGAACGTGTGCTTCGCGCCAAGATTGACATGGCTTCACCGAATATCAACCTGCGCGACCCAGCGCTTTATCGGATCAAGCATGCCACCCATCACCAAACCGGGGATGCTTGGTGCATCTACCCGATGTATGATTATTCCCATCCACTTGGAGATGCTGTTGAAGGGGTAACACACTCCTTATGCAGTCTGGAATATGAGGATCACCGTCCGCTCTATGATTGGGTGGTTCGGGAATGTGCAATGGAGAATACACCGCATCAATATGAGTTTGCCAGACTCAATGTGACCAATACCGTCACAAGCAAAAGAAAGCTGAAGCTCTTCGTTGACTCAGGTGCAGTAGACGGCTGGGACGATCCGCGGATGCCGACGATTGCTGGTCTGCGGCGCAGAGGATACACAGCGGAGTCGATTCGCAACTTTTGTCGGGAGATCGGTGTAGCTAAAGGATATAGTGTTGTCGACGAGCGGATGCTGGAGCATTTTATCCGTGAGGATTTAAAGTTAAAGGCTCTGCGGACAATGGCTGTATTGGATCCCCTTAAAGTGGTCATCACCAACTACCCGGAAGGTCAAACCGAGTGGCTGGAAGCAGAGAATAACATTGAGAACCCGGAGATGGGCAACCGCTCGATTCCTTTTTCCCGTGAGATCTATATCGAGCAAGATGATTTCATGGAGGCTCCACCAGCCAAATACTTCCGTCTATTTCCTGGCAATGAAGTGCGCTTGAAGAATGCTTATTTCATTAAGTGTGAAGAAGTCATCAAAGACGAGTCAGGTAAGGTAATAGAGCTTCGCTGTACTTATGATGTTGAAACCAAGAGTGGCTCAGGTTTTACCGGTCGCAAGGTAAAGGGAACCATTCATTGGGTGGACGCGGCTCTTGCTGTGCCGGCTGAGTTCCGCTTATACGAGCCGATCCTGTTGGATGATGCGGGTGAGGGTACGGCTGATGGCGATGAAGTAGAGGATACTTTAGAGGTGGCCGCAGCTGTAAGTGTTGGCGGTGCTGCTGGGGAAGACAAATCCTACTTAAACAAGATTAACCCATTGTCCCTTACCGTACTCAATGGTTTTGTTGAGCCCGAGATGAAACAAGCCAAAGGAAATGACAAGTTTCAATTTTTCCGCCATGGTTATTTTAATGTCGACCCTAAGCACTCCACGGAGGAGCATTTGATCTTCAATCGGATCGTCTCCCTCAAAAGCTCTTTCGATAGCAAAAAATAACACGGCTTACACAAGCTTTTTTGGAGAAGGCGGGAGAGGACTTCCGCCTTTTTCGCTATTGATTCCGTATAGGTAAACGCACGGCACCAAAGGACGCCGATAGGCGTTTATCCTTACCTGAAGGTATAAACGTTTGATAAAGTGCATTCGGATTCCGTGGCGGGGTATACGGTGCCATAGGTAACCGATTGTGCCGGGAATATACAACAATGGTAGTGATAAACAGTTAAATTAAATATAGACAAGTATTGATAAGTATAGCAATATGTACTCATGGACAAAAAATATCGCTTAAATGAATTTGCCGAATTAATCAATGTGTCAACAAGAACATTGCAAAGATGGGATAC
>JACMJI010000421.1 GCA_014380705.1 Gorillibacterium sp.
ATAGGATGGGAAGAACACAAGATAATTACCCGAATGCTGCTGTGTTAAATCAGCAAGCTGGGCAGCGATGCGTTCTTTGGTATGCTCCCGGTCCCGATAGCGGGTAGAGAGTGGGCTAATAAAGACGTTCAGTTGCTCCTTATAAAAAGGGGACGGAAACGACACCGCATAATCCTCTGCATCTCCTCCCAGCAGGTCCCGAAAATAGGATAGTGGCGCTAGAGTGGCAGAAAAAAAGACGGTCGAGCGAAAACCCTTCCCCGCTTTCTGTAGCATGCGCGAAGGATCTAGACAGAATAACTTGACGTGCAACTCACCTTTAACTAGCTCCGTAATCGTTACATAACGTTCATCATATTCATCAGCGATCCGGACAAAATGACGTGCCGCAAAATAAACATCCAGCAGTTGATCTATAGCCTCTATTCCCTCTGATCCGGCACTACCCGACGCAAGCTCACGCTCGGCTTCCACAAGGAATGCGCTCAGCAAGTCAACCAGTTCCTGCGAAAGCTCACGTTTCACATGGGAGTCGGTTCTCCTCGTGACGTAACCAATGTTCTTGGCGATTTCACCGTTCCTATTTTTCTCACTGGAACCCCCATCTGCTTGGTCAACGGCAGGAGAGTTTGTTGCGGCGCATTCTTTTTTCACCGAAATTAGGAATTTATTAATGGCATGAGCAGCCGCGTATAGCCTTTTATTCTTTCCTTTATAGCTGCGCTGTAAGGCTAGAAATGCTGCTTTATCCAACTCAGCGGAGTACATCTCCCGTGCTCGATCTACTAGATTGTGGGCTTCATCAATAAGCAGTGCAGTATGCCGCTTCTCTTCCTCCCATAGCCGCTTGAGCGATACCCGAGGATCGAAAATATAGTTATAATCGCAGATTACCGTATCGGCCGCATACGCTGCATCGAGCGCAAATTCAAATGGACATACCTGATGCTTGCGAGCGTAAACTTCAATTACGTTCCGAGTCATCCGCGTTTCATTCGTTAGCAAGTCAAGAAGTGCGCTATTGCACCGATCATAATGACCCGCTGCGAACTCACAGCTTTCTTTGCGACAATCCACTTTATCCTGAAAGCAGATTTTGTCTTTAGCGCTCAGCGTTACGCTCCACAGATGTAACCCTTTTTGCTCCATCAGGGAAATCGCTTCCTCCGCCGCCGTCCGCGTAAGCGTCTTAGCAGTTAAATAGAACAAACGCCGCAGCACCCCCTCCCCAATCGCTTTAATGGTAGGAAAAAGCGTGGACATCGTCTTGCCCATGCCCGTTGGCGCCCCGGCAAAAAGTCTTTTGCTATCGAGATGCGTCTTGTACACTGTCCCAGCTAAAGCCCGCTGACCACTGCGGTAGAGATCATAAGGAAAACGAAGTCCTTTAATACTGTGATCCCGCTCCCGTTTGTGGCGTAGCAGGGCAAAAGCCCAAGGCGCATAACCTCGTATCATCTCCCAGACAAACTCCGTCAGTGTTTCCAACGAATAAACCCGCTCGAACCGCTTGATTTCCTCTGTCTGGACTTGATAATAGGTTAGTTGGATTCGCATTTGTGACAATTCTTCCTTAGCCGCATACATATAGGCATAACATTGAGCTTGAGCCCAGTGAACGGGATAAGTCTTATCCTCTATATAGGAAAGGTCACCCGATGTAGATTTGATCTCATCAATGGTAGGTATGTCACCTTCACGAAATAAAATCCCATCCGCACGACCCTCTAGTTTAAATAGCACGCCTTCATATAGAAGCTCTGTCTTTAAAGCAACCTCTCTGCCATCGCCATCCTGATATTGCTTCTGCACCTTCTGGTGAGCTTTCGTTCCCTCTTGCAGCGCCGTCGCCTTCCTAAAGCCGGATTCGATACTTCCATTTAGGTATACGTATTCCACTAGCGTCCTTGCAGAGACGTTGACATAATCAGACACACCATTCACCACCACATTATTTTATTCAAAAAGAACGTATGTTCTGATTTCAATTATACCACTATCATGTAAAATTCCGCCAACTACCTTTTGACAATTGTCTTCCAGCAGAGCATAATGGGAAAGAACTTTATTTTTTCTTAACATTAGGCCTACAGACAATCGCACCGCTGTAAGCCTGTTTATTTGGAAAGGAGTCATTTTATGATGCCACGCCTACTTCAACTTCGTCGTATTCTAGCAAAACCATTTCTATTTTTCTCTATTATTATGATGCTCAAAAGCTATCTGGCATGGGTTGTCCTGTTTAACCACAATGGTACGATACTCAATATATTGCTCACTGAAATGCCGTTAATTTGGATTCTGTTCTGCCTAGTGGAGTGGCTTGCCACAAAACGCAAGCTGGGCATTTATCTAGGAATTAACTTGCTGGTTACAGGCTTATTTTTCGCTGTTGTTATGTACTACAAATATTATGGTGTGATTGTAACCTATCATGCACTTGAACAAGTAAATCAAGTCACCGCTGTGAAGAACAGTGTGTTCTCGCTGCTTCAGCCTTATTATCTACTTCTCTTTCTGGATGTCATCGTTCTGATCATCTATTTACTCCGCAGCAAAAAGGCGCCCCTATGGAAGAAACACGCTGCTTTGAAGGAGAAACGTGGAGTGGTCACCGCTCTATTCGCGATCTCGTTGTTTCTCTGTTTGTTTAATATTCTTCCCAACCGGGCGAGTATGAATGAGCTGAAGAAAGCTGAACAGATGGGCATCATTGCCTACGAGGCCTATACCATTCTTGCAGACGATGAAGAACAGCTGCCGATTAGCCTTCAGGATATCAACCAAAACCTTGTGAATCAGACAAAGGGGATTACAGACCCTGCTCGTCCACAATTTTGGCAAGCCGCTAAGAAGAAGAACGTCATCTTGCTACAGATGGAGTCGCTGCAGGACTTCCTAATTGACCTAAAGATTGATGGTCAGGAGGTTACACCTAATCTAAATAAGCTGGTAAAAGATAATTTTTATTTCTCTAACTTCTATCAACAGGTAGGGCAGGGCAATACGTCGGATGCCGAGTTTGTCGCCAATACGTCTTTTTACATTCCCCGTCGTGGTGCAGCCACCATGTCCTATGCGAACAAAGAGCTTCCTAGCTTGCCGAAGCTGATGGAAGAACAAGGCTATGATACAGCAACCTTCCATACGAATGTTGTAGAATTCTGGAACCGGAACAATCTTTACAAAGCGCTTGGCTTTAATCGCTATTATGATCAGAAATTCTTTGGCACCGATGACACGGTATTCTTTGGCGCATCAGATGAGGTACTTTATTCCAAAACCACAGCTGAGCTGAAGAGCATGAGCGAAGCCGGTAATCCTTTCTATGTACAGGTCATCTCGATGACCGCCCATCATCCTTTCACTACCCCACCGGAGTTGGATAAGATTAAACTACCGGATGAATATCAGGATAACTTTGTTGGCAACTACCTCCGGGCTCAAAGCTATGCCGACTATGCCCTTGGTAAATTCATCGATCAATTGAAGGCAGATGGACTCTGGGAGGACAGCATCCTCTTACTCTACGGTGATCATGTCGGTCTACCGATATACTCTCTAGAGAATAGCGAAAAAGAATTATTAAACGGTCTTCTTGGACGTGAATATGGATTCTCTGATATGTTCAATATTCCATTAGTTATTGCCTCGCCTGGTGTCACTTACCCTACTGAATTTAAGCAGATGGGTGGAGAGATTGATATCATGCCTACCATCGCCAATCTAACAGGCATCTCACTCGATAACCACCTGCATTTCGGTCAGGATCTGCTGAACCAGAAAAGTAACCTGTTACCACAGCGCTATTACCTGCCAACAGGCTCGTTGCTCAGCAATAGCGGCTTGTTCATTCCGGGAATTAGCTATGAGGATGGGACTCAGTACCCGCTTGCGGATGGCTTTATCAAGGACTCGGGTGTTACGCGAGACGAATACAACCGGTCGCTTCATCTGCTCAATCTCTCGGACAGCTATGTAACCCAGCTTCCTGATCTGGAACCTACTCCAGTTGCGGATAGCAAGTAAGAATCAAGCAATATCCAATTGCGGATCGCAATAAGGATCAAGCAATATCCAATTGCGGATCGCAATAAGGATCAA
>JACMJI010000033.1 GCA_014380705.1 Gorillibacterium sp.
AGGATAAACGCCTGTCTGCGTCCTTTGACGCCGTGCGTTTACCGATGCGGAATCAGAATGAACATATAATATTTATACATTCTGATGTAGGAACAAAAAAGCACCCATAGCCTGAACACCTTTTCTACAAGTGTCCATTCTACGGGTACCCGTTCAGCCCAACTATACAGGAAGTTCGATAATTTTAAATTCGACCAATGGTTATCTATAGACCCTATCTCGAGACAACTCAGCTACCTTCTGCGTGGTTATTGCGTGAATGGTTGCGATTTTTCACCTTTTTGGATCCCGACAAGGGTTTTGGCTGCGTATCCTTATGTTTGTCCTTATGGTTTACAGTTGGGGGATCTACGGGCTGAGGAATATTAACAGGCATTACAAACGCCTCCTCTTATAGTGAGTTGAACGATCTAATGTTTTAAGCGTGAGTGACCCGCTGCAGAATCTGCGCACATTCATGAATATGTCGAACATAATCGTCCGTCAGAGACTGAATTCGATCAGTATGCTCATCCGTTGCTCGGTTGTCCTTCTCCACATCGACGAAGGTAACTTTAATTTCCCTGTCATCAACATACTGCGCTGTAAAATCAAAAGTATAACCGGAACGTCCTTCTGTGACAATGTGAATACGCAACAAACTGGGATCGTGTTCGTCGAGCGTTACATCAGCTTTGTCCGATTCATGAAGACATTCCGACAAATGCGTGTTCCACCCCTGAAGTAAGTAAGAATCAATCAACGGTTTTTCTCCCTTGCTCACTTAAATCACCTCCAACTATAACATTTGAAGGATGATCGTTTTTTATCCCATTATCAAATGGAAGTTTAGTCCGCTCCCTAATTTATAGTATGAGTTCTACCCAGCTTCATCCGTAAGATAAAATAAGGCGAAGCTAAAAAATCCTGTACATTGTACAATATTTTCAGTGTTATCTACGAATATGTGACTTTATCCTGTACAACGTGCAGGATAGATGGCTCAACTGTCGTTGTTCATGCCCTTATGAACAAATAGCGATCATTCGGATCATTATTACGGTCGGCACGGCCTCGCGGGCCTGCTTTTGGGGGATTTAGCGATCATTTTGATCGCTAAATCGGCGCTGGAGGGCGCTCGGCTAGAAAGGGGAACCCCGAAACTTATAAATTCTTTTATGTCAAGGATAAATGCCTGTCGATGTCCTATGGTACTGTACGCTTACCGATGCGGAATTGGATTGAAGCTTAGGTAGTTGAAGCTTTTGCAATTTAATCCCTTCTGCCATAGCAAAAAAGGCTTCCTCTTCGTCATCAACCGTGACGCTTGAGAAAGCCTTTGTTATTTGTAATAGTGGCGGAGAGGGTGGGATTCGAACCCACGGTGCCCTTGCAGACACGGCGGTTTTCAAGACCGCTGCCATAAACCACTCGACCACCTCTCCGGGCGGTCTTGTCGCATAACAAGTTATGCGTCAGACACAGCAAAATTATCTTACCATACTAGCGTCCAAGGAACAATGTTTATTTTTTGGCAATAACCTTAACGCCGCCCATATAAGGCTGCAGGACTTCCGGAACCATGACGCTTCCATCGGCTTGCTGGTAATTCTCAAGAATAGCTGCTACCGTACGTCCAATCGCCAAGCCCGAACCATTCAGGGTATGAACGAACTCAGGCTTTGCTTTCATCTCGCGACGGAAACGGATGTTAGCACGACGAGCCTGGAAAGCTTCAAAGTTGCTGCAGGAGGAGATTTCGCGGTACATTCCACTGTTCGGCAACCAAACTTCGAGATCATAGGTTTTCGCAGAGGAAAATCCAATATCCGCAGTACATAAGCTCAAAACTCGGTAAGGCAGCTTCAGCAATTGGAGTACCCGCTCAGCGTCTCTAGTCAGTTTCTCCAATTCATCATAGGAGGATTCAGGTGTGACGAATTTAACCAGCTCTACTTTATTAAATTGGTGCTGACGGATAAGTCCCCGTGTATCACGCCCAGCCGATCCTGCTTCCGAACGGAAACATGCGCTAAATGCCACATAGCTCTTCGGCAGATCCTCTAATGTGAGGATATCATCTCGATGATAGTTGGTTACAGGAACTTCTGCTGTTGGAATCAGGAAATAATCCGAATCCTGCAGCTTGAATACATCCTCAGCGAACTTCGGAAGTTGACCGGTTCCGGTTAAGCTGTCCCGATTGACAATGTAGGGAGGCAGCATTTCTTCATAGCCATGCTCGTTACTGTGCAGATCCATCATAAAGTTCATCAGCGAACGCTCCAGGCGTGCACCCAAACCTTTATAGAATGTGAAACGCGAACCCGTAACCTTAGCCGCTGCTTCAAAATCCAATAAATTTAACTCCTGAGCAACTTCCCAATGAGCTTTGGGAGAAAAGGCAAACATTGTAGGCTCACCATCGCGACGAATCTCTATATTGTCTTCCTCTGATTTACCTACGGGAGTAGATTCGTGTGGAGCATTAGGGATGCCCAGAAGAAGATCATTTAAGTCGGTATCCAGCACCCGAACCTCATCATCCAGTTCTTTAATCCGATCGGAAACGTCGCGCATCTCAAGAATGAGTTGATCTGCATCCTCGCCCGTCCGTTTCTTCGCAGCAACTTCCTGTGAGACAACATTGCGTCGGTTTTTTAGTAGTTCAGCTTCTTGGAGCTTTTCCCGCCGGTTTTTGTCTAGATCAGCAAACCGATTAATATCCTGAGGTGATTTCCCGCGATTTATCATCGCTTGCTGCACGGCTTCAAAGTTATTTCTAAGTATTTTAATGTCAAACACTTGATACATCCTCCCAAGGAGAGATAGTTTAAGAACCGGTATATCCCAGACCCGTTCATTTGTTGACTCTGTTAATCTATAGGTTGTTTGTAGCTCTTAGACGCTTTGACCATATCGATAAAATAGGAATGTAATCGCCCATCATCCGTAAGCTCCGGATGAAAGGAGGCGGCGAGCAGATGTCCTTGTCGGGCGGCGACAATGCTGCCCTCATATTCCGCAAGTACATCAACACCTGCTCCAACCTCTTCGATCAGCGGTGCCCGAATGAACACTGCTTTTAAGTCATCTGCAATTCCTTTGAACGCTAAGTCGGCCTCAAAGCTTTCCCTCTGTCTGCCAAAGGCGTTACGAGCTACCTTCATGTCCATTAAGCTGAGATGAACTCCGTCTTGATCCGCAATCTCTTTAGCAATGATGATCAGTCCCGCACAGGTTCCAAATATCGGCTTCTCTGCCTGAGAAAATTGCCGCAGCGGCTCAATAAAATCGTAAGTTTTCATCAACTTGCCAATGGTTGTGCTCTCGCCGCCGGGAATAATAATCCCGTCGATAAACGCAAGCTGCTCCTGCTTTTTGATCGGAACCGCCTCTGCACCTGCTTGCTCAAGCATGCGAATATGCTCCGCTACTGCGCCCTGAAGGGCCAATACGCCAATTTTCATACCAGACCCTTCCTTCTTCCATTGTATCCTAAGGCTAGATTTTTTAAAGCTGTAAATAGCAGTAGAACCGCCGCAGCTTGATGCGGCGGCGGGCTCCATCGTTATCTGTTCCTAAGTTTACCAGCCACGATCCTGCATCCGATCAGCAACGCCTAGCTTGGACATTTCAATGCCCTTCATTGGCGTGCCAAGATTCTTGGATAGTTTGGCAATAAGATCGTAATCCGTATAATGTGTTGTTGCTTCAACAATGGCTTTGGCAAATTTCTCGGGGTTGTCCGATTTAAAAATTCCCGAACCAACAAAAATTCCATCAGCGCCTAAGTGCATCATCAGAGCAGCGTCAGCGGGCGTTGCTACGCCACCGGCGGCAAAGTTAACAACAGGCAGCTTACCGGTCTCGTGAACCGCTAGGAGAAGCTCATAGGGGGCTCCCAAGTTCTTAGCTTCAGCCATCAGCTCGTCCTTAGCCATAGCTTGAACCTTGCGGATCTGTGAAATCATCATGCGCATATGACGGACGGCTTCAACGATATTACCGGTTCCTGGCTCACCTTTGGTCCGCATCATCGAAGCGCCTTCGCCAATTCTCCGTAATGCCTCGCCCAGATCACGCGCCCCACAGACAAAAGGTACAGTGAAATCACGCTTATTGATATGGAAGGAATCATCCGCTGGAGTTAACACTTCACTCTCATCAATATAATCCACGCCAAGTGACTCCAGAATCTTTGCTTCAACAAAATGTCCAATCCGTGCTTTAGCCATAACTGGAATAGTTACCACTTTCATGACTTGCTCAACAATGGTTGGATCCGCCATACGAGCAACCCCGCCCGCAGCCCGAATATCAGCTGGAACCCGTTCTAGAGCCATGACAGCAGATGCTCCTGCCTCTTCGGCAATTTTTGCTTGCTCGGCATTCATGACATCCATGATAACGCCGCCCTTTTGCATTTCCGCCATGCCTTTTTTAACTCGGGACGTTCCTGTCTCGCTTGACCGCATAGAGTTTCCCTCCAGTAATGTAAGTTTCTATTTGCTATAGCTACTGATAAGCGGTCCAGTCCGGACTCTTTATCGGTTTAACCCCTAGAACAACCCTTTAATCTTGCTGCCTATTCCCGAGAAGAAATTTCCTATTCCACGGAAGAATAGTCTGAACCAGCTTCCCTTTTTTACATCTTCGGTTGTGACAAGCTTAATTACTTTCTCTGTACCCTTGTACTTTACAGTGAGGGTTCCGACTTCTGTTCCTTTTGCTAATGGAGCTACTAGCTTGCTCTCATCAACAGCCTGGGTGGTTATTACAATATCACTTTCCTTGGCACCCTTCTCCAGAATCATCGAAACTTCTCCACCTGTAACGACGGAGACCGTCTTTTTGACACCTTTTTTAACTTTAACAACATTCAGCGTATCGATCGCTATATCTTTCTTAACCACGGTTTTGGGTTCAAAATTATTAAAGCCATAATCCAGCAGCTTACGCGTTTCCGTAAAGCGACTTGCTTCCCGCTGTTTGGATGTAGGATTCGCTACACCATCAGGAGTGGCATTCATGACTACACTGATCAGACGCATACCATTCCGGACTGCCGTCCCAGTAAAACAATAGCCTGCCGCATCTGTACTACCCGTCTTCAAGCCATCTAAACCCGGGTAAGCGAATTGCTTCTGATAAGCCGTGTTCACATTGGCTTCCAGCATCCAGTTCCAATTGATCATCGGAAACTGATCTTTCTCACGCAGCTTTTTGGACGGGATCTTGGTAAATTCCAGAATCATTGGATCGTTCTTTATCAAGGTATAGCCAAGCTTAGCTACATCGCGCGCCGTGATGAGAGTATCTCCCTCTAGCGGGTTGTTCTTAAATTCCTCCTGCAGATCATCCCGAGCCAACCCCGTCGCACTGGTAAAATGAGTCGTATCCGCAAGTCCTATTTGGGCAGCAGTCTCATTCATTAAGTTAGCAAATGCTGCTTCACTTCCAGAAATAAATTCAGCTAGAGCCACACTCGCGTCGTTCGAGGAGTATATAGAAAGTGCATAAAGCATATCCTTGATTGATAATTGCTCATTCTCAGCCAATAGACCACCAGAACCACCGACATTTGCGGCATAGCGGCTTACAGGTACCATTTGGTCCCATGACATTTCTCCGCTTCTGATCTTCTCCATAACAATATATTCGGTCATCATTTTAGCCATACTTGCAGGCGGAAGAGGTGTATCCGCATTATTCTCGTAGAGTACCTGACCGCTCTCGGCGTCAATCAGGATTGCTGCTTTCGCATTCACTTTAACTGCGGAGGCCGCGTATACATTTGTATGTGCTATGGGAAGAAGAGGAACAACAAGGGATAATGACAGCACCATTGCTAGTCTAACTCTAAACTTACGAAAACGATTCACTATGCACACTCCTAAACTTTTTCTTATACTCATACCCTTTATTGTACCATAGCCCCCCACTCAAAAAAAGAAAAACCGGGAATATAGCCCCGGTTAGTCCGAAAATCCAAGGATCAACGCTAACGGTGCCCTTAGACGCTGCCAAATTTACCGATACAGAATCATCAATCAGATTTCATCGGTTCTTGTCGAGCGTCAAAAAGCCGATAGACATTTCCTTGGACAAGCATTAAGCTGCTCGATTAAAGGGAGTAGTTGGGTGCCTCTTTGGTTATCTGGACATCATGAGGGTGGCTTTCCCTTAATCCTGCACCTGTAATACGAATAAAGGTCGTATCTACACGCAATTCCTCAAGGTTCTGAGTTCCGCAATATCCCATACCTTGAACCAATCCGCCAACTAATTGATGGATGGTATCCTTGAGCGGGCCTTTAAAGGCGACACGACCTTCAATTCCTTCAGGTACGAGCTTTGTTTCATCCTCTTGAAAGTAACGATCCTTGCTGCCTTCCTTCATCGCTCCTAAGGAACCCATACCCCGGTAAACCTTAAATCTCCGACCCTGGAAAATCTCTGACTCTCCGGGGCTTTCCTCGGTACCTGCCAGCAGACTACCTACCATAACAGCGTCGGCACCCGCAGCAATTGCCTTTGTAATATCTCCTGAATATTTAATTCCACCGTCAGCGATGATTTGAACGCCGTATTGTCTGGCGACGGTTGCGCAGTCGTAGATAGCCGTCACTTGGGGAACCCCGATTCCTGCGATAACACGCGTAGTACAGATCGAGCCAGGTCCAATCCCTACCTTAATAACAGAAGCGCCGGCCTTAATTAAATCAAGTGTGCCGCCTGCTGTAGCTACGTTACCTGCAATGATTAGTAGCTTAGGATAGGCTTCTCTAAGCCCCTTAACTGTATTAAGGATATTAATGTGGTGTCCATGGGCCGAATCGACGATAATCGCATCCACACCCGCCTTAACCAGTGCTTCAGCCCGTTCCTCCCAATCCTTAGATACCCCAATGGCTGCACCGACGACAAGACGCCCCTGAGCATCCTTGGCGCTATTAGGAAATTGAATTGCCTTTTCAATATCTTTTATTGTGATAAGACCCTTTAATTCATTATTATCGTCCACTAAGGGGAGCTTCTCAATTTTATGCTTTTGTAATAAAACCTCTGCTTCTTGTAGAGTTGTCCCTACTGGAGCCGTAACTAAGTTTTCTTTCGTCATAACATCGTCGATCTTCATGGAATAATCGTGAATAAAGCGCAAATCACGGTTGGTTATGATTCCTGTGAGTTTGTTGTTCTCGTCGACAATAGGAACACCCGAAATCCGATACTTGCTCATCAATTCTTCTGCGTCATAGACATGATGATTCGGTGTCAATGAGAAAGGGTTTGTGATAACGCCGCTCTCCGAACGCTTTACCCGGTCAACTTCTTCCGCTTGCCTAGCAATCGACATATTCTTATGAATAATCCCTATACCACCCACACGAGCCATTGCAACCGCCATCGTTGCTTCCGTTACGGTGTCCATTGCCGAACTTAGGAGTGGAATGTTAAGCTTAAGTGTTCCACCGAGTACCGTTGAGACATCGACTTGTTTAAGTCCAAAAACTTCCGAACGCCGCGGTACCAATAGTACATCATCAAATGTTAAGCCTTCTTTGTCAAATTTGGATTCCCACACTTCTCGAAGCCCTCCCCATTTTCCCTACTTGCCTGTCAATCAATATAAATGCAAGTTTAACAAATGCCTAATTTTTATGTCAAGACAGCATTTATCACCTTTGCAAAATAGAGCGTGCTTAAGCATGAAAATTCGCAATTATCCGTATTTTTCACCCTGAGTTTACCAGAGATATGTATATTTTACGTCAATGGATGAATATCCAATCCTGGATTTTTAGAAAGCTTCAATGGTCCGTAATGATTATCGCACCTTTTTTATAGAAGTATAGGGCTGGCTTGACCAGTCCCGCTCATTGCGGCCTGGTTTGTCGCCCGCCCTGTCTCTGACAGGTACTTTACACACAGACTTCGCCATGCGCAAGCATCTTAGCTACAAAGGTGGCTTGCCCCTACTTTGGTTGGACTTTCACCAATCTAGATCACTAGCCACGCTAAACAAAAAAACCCGCAGCATGTGCGGGTCAATCTGTGCTTGGCAACGTCCTACTCTCCCAGGACCCTGCGGTCCAAGTACCATCGGCGCTGAAGGGCTTAACGGTCGTGTTCGAGATGGGAACGCGTGGTTCCCCTTCGCCATCATCACCAAACGTAAATCTTACTTCAACGATGTTATTCCCTGAAAACTGGATGCGAAGTGTAAGTTTAAG
>JACMJI010000422.1 GCA_014380705.1 Gorillibacterium sp.
GCCGTGCGACGAGTCGTCGCTGGGGTCTGCATCGTCGTTCACAAAGTCGTATCCGTCGAGCAGATTCGGCGCCAGGTCCGGATGGGTGGGATCCACACCCGTGTCGAGTACGGCAACCACGACGTTCGGATCGCCGGTTGTGACGGTCCAGGCCGACTCCAGTCCGATGCGATTGAGGTTTGACTGAAAGCTTGGATAGTACTGATCGTCCGGAACGACCTGGAAGTCGATCTTGATTCCCGTTTCCTTGGCAAATTCGCTTGCGAGCTCGCGATCGATTTCCTCAATCCAGTTCTGTGACGCTCCTATCGTTATCGTAACATCTTGCTTAGCCTTTGGCTGATCGGAAGACTCGTTCGAGCTCTCTTCTGTGACGGATTTGCTCGAGCACGCTGTAACGATAAACAGGATAGCTGTGAGAACGGCAATCGACCTCATAATCTTCTTTGTGATCATTTCCTAACCCCTCCAATTTATGATGTAAGCACTTACATAAACATTGTAGCCTGAAAGCAGAGTCTGGTATTTAGATAGGATCACGATTCTATGTGGACTTTTTTGAATTTCTAAATTGGGATGGGGTTATGCCTGTTGTACTTTTAAACAATCGGCTGAAGTAATGCTGGTCCGCATAGCCCACCATCTCACTGACAATGCGGAAGTCCAAGTCCGGCCGGGAGTGAATCAACTCTTTAGCCGTTAAGATACGCAGTTGAATCAGATACTTAATAGGCGTAACCCCTTTGTGTTTTTTGTAGAAATGACTAATATAGCTGGGACTAATGTTGAATTTCTGTCCCAACTCGGTTAAACAAAGGGGATTTGTGAAATGCTGATTCATATATTGCTCCAATTGGTCTGCGGTATAAGCTAAATCAGGTTCAATCCAATCGATATTGCTCACTTTCTCCACTAAGGACCAAAACTCATAATAATTAAGCTCTAAAGGTACCATCTGGTTAAATAGTTTCTGGATTTCCCTATCCAGATCTAGATTCCTACTACTACCACATGACTTTTGAAATGCGGCAAGCATCCCTTTCATTACGGTTTCCTGCATCGCTTGAGGAAATTCAGCCCAAGAGTGAGTTAGTGATTGAAGTTCCTTTCTCAGTGCGGAGAAGCTGCCGGCTTTCATCAAGGCAATCAGTGATAATTCCGTAGCCGGCTCTATTCTGGGTTCGCTACAAATCATGGAGGAAGGGAAAGGAAAAATCTGGCTAATGCCCGGAATCGTCTGCTTTACAATCCATTCACTAACCTCTACCTGTATTTTTGGAATTTGACCAAGGGGAATTCTATCGGAACAAAAGCATATAGAAACCCCTTTGGTATGACCCCTTTGCGAAGCTTCAAAGAACGCCTGCAATTTCTTCTTACTATCGATATCGGAGTTACAGGGCAAGATCCATATTTTCCGATTCCATCCTTCTGTGTCAATAAACCATCCTTCTGCCCGTGATGAAATAACCTCCCATAACAATTGGATCTCTGTTTGAATCTCTAGCGGCACATCGTCCTTATGATCGACTACGTTCCCCAACTGAACTGCAGCGAGAAGGAACAGTTGGTTTTCAAATGCAGAAAAAAGCTTATCATCGCGAATTCCGTATCGGGTTAACGCCGTTATCTTAACCGCCAGCTCATGGTTTCTTAAAAAGACATTCTCCCTTACCTTTAATAAAACTTCATTTAGTTCCGTTTGGTTTAGCGGCTTTAATAGATAATCAGAAATGCCTATTTGAAGGGCTTTCCTGGCATAATCAAACTCACTGTAGCCTGTCAGAACGATTATAGGCAGATGAGGAAACTCATCTTTTATTCTTTCGGCTAAATCCAATCCATCCATAATAGGCATTTTAATGTCCGTAAACACAACATCCGGCTGCAGTGTTCGGATTTGCTCCAATGCTACCTGTCCATTTCTGGCGGTGCCCACAACCTCAAAGCCAAGCTGACTTTGCTCAATTTTTTTCACAAGATGATCCAGAATCCAAGGCTCATCCTCAGCAGCAACTACACGAATTGTAATATCTATCATAGATGGAACCACCTGTAAATTCAGAATTTTAAAATGCCGCCTATCTTCACCATTGCACCGCCGTCAGGCCGATTTTCCATAAGAAAAACGGTCTTATCGCCATTGGTTAACTTTAATCGGGCATAGAGATTCAACAACCCCATGCCACTTATGCTAAGAGCCGGAAGATTGCTTTCCTGATCGATTTGACGGATTTGAGCCTGGAGCTTCGCAAGCATATCCGGGTTAAAGCCTTTTCCATTGTCACGGATTTCAATTTCCCATAATGCATCGGTGCAGTTGCCAACCACCTCAATCGTCCAGGGAGGATCAACCTCCCGGCCATATTTGATGCAATTCTCAATCAGAGGCTGAACAATTAATTTAGGTATTTTGGCGAGCATCAGCTTCTCATCCACGTTTAAGATGCATTTTAATGAAGATTGATAACGACTGCGCATCAAATGCAGGTAACTTTCCACGTAAGATAACTCTGTCTCCACCTTTACTTCGAGCGAGTTGGAAGAGGATATATATCTCAGCATGCTGCACATATCTTTACACATTTCGTTCGCTGCTGCTGTATGACCTTCTTCAATCATAATATCAAGGGTTGCGATGGTGTTATACAAAAAGTGAGGATTCATCTGCGCCTGGAGGGCAAGCATCTTGGATTGCATCTCATGTTCTTTAGATGCCAGAGCATCTTTCATGGATTGACTTAACCGCTCGCACATATCATGAAAAGCCATATTTAATTCTTCCAACTCATTAAATCCGCTATTGAGCGTTCGTTTTGATCTTGGATCCGTTTGAAACTGCATATTCCGTATCATACGGTGAACATTATGGATCGGGAGCGTCAATTTCCTCGACAATAAATAGGAAAATTGCAAAATTACGAGCAAAAAAAGCCCGCTGCCTATTATCATATTACGGGTAAACGCATTGATGGAGGCCAGCATATCGTCTTCAGACTCCACGGCGACAATCCGCCAGTTGGCCTCTTTGGAGAAATGGTAAGAAATGATCTGCTTTCCTTCTCCTTCAAACAGGTCGTCCGCAACATAAGAATTTCTATCCTCCACGGGTTTATTCTGTTTGCTAATAAATGAAAAAATCAGCTCCGTCCTTTTATCCTGTTCGGCCGGGTAAATCGTTTCATTTCTATTATTGATAATATAGACCTTCCTTTTACTGGAGAGTACGTTTGACGCAGCGATAGTGTTCTCAACGATACTCGTGAAAGCTTCTTCCTTTTCTTGAACTTCTATAACACCGAAGTCCTCGCCATTCTCACTCGTAAAGCTTCTAACCAAAGAGATCACATTGGTTTGTGGGTTGACCTCGGTGTTCTTGTAAGAGGCTGTAATGTAACGGTTTCCTTTGTAACTAACGGCAGGAGAGAACCAGGACAATTTGGAAAGATCCGTTGCATCCGTGGTAAATTCTGTATTGCCTACCCCATATATATTTCCGCTTGTATCATACAAGTTGATCTGAAAAACGGTCTGCATAGGACCCATTACACTTGATAATCCGCGAATGATGTTTCTTTTTTTATACAATGTCTCTATGTCACCTTGCAGCCCTGGTTCCGTATTAAAAAAAGGGTTGATTACAGAGCCCGCAAAAATCAAATTAATAGATATCAGATTCATCTTCTTGATTTCATCGTCAACCTGGGTTGAGATCGAGTTGGATACTTGCTGAATGCTGTCCAAAGCGCGCTGCTTTAATAGATTGGATGTATAGTAATGGAAGGCATAACTGAACACGAGAGAAACCGTAATTAGGAGCACCGAGTAACTGAAGAATAGCTTATAGCGGATGGTATTAAAGCGGTTCAATAGAATCCCCTTTCCATGATGATGATTTGAGCCACCATCACTTTACCATACTTTCTTCACTGGGCATACATTGTTGTTCCCAATAATCACGCCAATTTGTCTAGCACGGTACCACTATTTTCCAGAGTTAAATCCCTACTAATTTTGGGTATAGCTATATATATAGAAATATAACGAGGGGAAGAGAAGCTATGGAATGGAAGGGTAGAAGGGGCAGCTCGAATGTCGAGGATCGCAGAGGCATGGGCGGAGGTAAAAAGCTTGTTGGCGGCGGAATTGGCGGCCTCATCATTATGATTATCGTAACTTTGTTAAGCGGCGGCAATCCAGGAGATATTCTGAGTAACTTGACCAATTCAGGGTCCGGCTCGAATGTGCCTTACGAGCAAACGGCTCAGGAAGAGGAGCTTTCACAGTTCGTTACTGTCGTGCTTAAAGATACGGAGGATGTATGGACGGACATTTTTAAGCAGAAAGGCTTAACTTACGAGAAACCCATACTAGTCTTGTATACGGATAGCGTTCAATCCGCTTGCGGGGAAGCGAGTGCGGCGGTAGGACCTTTCTATTGTCCAGGTGACCATAAGCTTTACATTGATTTAAGCTTTTACGATGAGCTTCGTCAGAAATTTCAGGCGCCAGGCGATTTTGCTATGGCTTATGTCATTGCTCACGAAGTGGGACATCACGTGCAGACTCTATTAGGTACCACAGAAGAGATCATGTCACTCCGGGAGAAGCTTACTGAAACGGAGTTTAATAAATATCTGGTTAATTTTGAGTTACAGGCTGATTATTTGGCAGGTGTATGGGCCTATCATGCCCAGGGAATGGGCGTGCTTGAAGAAGGCGATATTGACGAAGCATTAACAGCAGCCAGCGCAGTCGGAGATGACAGCATCCAGAAAAAGACCCAAGGGTATGTCGTACCTGAGAGCTTTACCCACGGCACATCCGCACAGAGGAGGCAGTGGTTCAATAAAGGCTTCCAAACCGGAAGCCTAGAAGGTGGGGATACGTTTAAAGAGGCAAGTTAGGTGGATGGCTCATCCAGGGTTGTCTACACTACCAAACATGCAATTAAGCCCTTTCGTTTCCTAATAAGGAATTCGAAAGGGCTGTATTCGTGTCCGGGCACAGTCAGTTGCTTAGCTTCTTTCAACGACAATCACGAGGCCCGGATTATCATTCGCAGTAGCAGCACACCCGCAGAGTTCATCAATCAACACACCGCTCAGCAGTAGACCATCAGCATTCATCTGAACTCGTTGTGTGATATCAACAGCTACATCCTCACGCAGGTCTTGAGCCCAGACGCGAGTGTCACTGCCAAGTGGTGAATTCGTGCGCAACAACAGCTCCGCATATTGTCCGAATACGGCAATAGGCATCCGTGCATCTTCTACTGATATTTCCACCCGTGCTCGCGGGAAAAATTTCCCCTGTTCGTTTGAAACCCGTGGTAGGGTTGCTACCGATATGGATCCGTTTGGATGCCTTCCCGCAAGGACAAAGGGAGGTTCTCCCACCGATTTAACGATTGGAAGAGGCATATTGGCGGAGATGACGGCGGGAGCGCATTGCTGGATGACCTTGCCTTCCGTAAAATCGACC
>JACMJI010000423.1 GCA_014380705.1 Gorillibacterium sp.
GCAGAGAAGTGGAAGATGGTTCAAGGGAAGCGATTCTTGATTATTTGATTGATCAGGATATTACCCTTCGAGACGATGGCGTATCGGTAAAATGGTTTGCTGAACGGTTCGGCGTTAGTACATTACGCAGCCCGGAGATGTTTGATCTGTTCTGGCAGCGTCAACCGATAGATTTGGAGCTGCAGCATTACCACATGACGCTGGAAGAGGAGCTTTGGAAGCAAGGTGTGCCATTTACAGCAGCAATTGAAGAAGTACATGCGACCTATGCTGGCTTTCATGGTTATGCAAGAAAGTGGTTGAACGAGAATCCTGATTTGGCAAAAACACTAACGAATCGACTAGGATATTGGTATTTTCCAAAAAGTATAGAGTGGCCGAGTATTATCAAGCGGGGCGAGCAAGCCTTATTATCTTTCGTGTGGGAGAACCATGGAGTGGCTCCGGCTTACCACAAATATGAATTGGAGCTCAAGCTAGAGAACATTCAAGATGAAACGATGAGTTGGAAGCACCACTTGGAGAATTCAGATAATCGAAATTGGATGCCATCGCGGATGAATTGGGAAAGGTTCAGGGTGGATATCCCATCGACTTTAGACGCAGGCACCTACAAGCTAGGTGTTCGGATCGTGAGCAAAAGTAGTCTAGGAATGAGAAATGTTGAGCTTGGGTTAAAAGATGAAGTGCGTGACCATGAAGGCTATTACTTTATAGCACAGTTAAATATTAATTAATGAGGACAAATTATTAGGTCTCCATATTTTTTACACTAGAAACCAATAAAATTTCAACTGTTTCCTCTGCTGCGATTATATAAAATATAACTATAGAGAGATCATATCACTGGGAAGGTAGTTGAGATTATGAAGCCTGCTCCAAGCCTGCAAACGGCTAAAACAAACCAACATCGTAATCATTTTTTTCGTGAAATAATCAAAAATAGAGTGCTGTACCTACTATTTCTGCCCGGCGTACTTTTTTTACTCGCCTTTAACTACTTGCCCATGTTTGGAATCATCGTCGCCTTTAAGGAAATGAATTACAGGGATGGGATATTAGGTAGTCCGTGGATAGCTTTTAAAAATTTTGAGTTTCTATTTAGTACACCTGATGCATGGCAGATTACAAGAAATACAGTTATTTACAACGGAGTATTTATTTCTCTTGGCTTAATTGTATCTGTTGGCCTTGCAATCGCCCTGAGCGAAATATTGAGTAAACGATTAGCAAAAGCCTATCAAAGTATTCTGTTTCTACCTTACTTTCTCTCCTGGGTAGTCGTAAGTTACATTGGCTATGCCTTTCTCTCTCCCGAGTTAGGACTGCTCAATCGATCAATTCTGGAGCCTCTCGGGCTGGAAAATATCAATTGGTATCATGAGGCTAAATACTGGCCGTACATTCTTACGTTCTTTAATCTATGGAAGTATACAGGCTGGTCAGTCATTGTTTATCTAGCATCTATAACCGGAATTGACCCGTCCTACTACGAAGCAGCAGCCATAGATGGCGCCACGCGCTTCCAGCAAATTAGGAAAATTACGATTCCCATGCTGATTCCGATGATGACCATATTAACGATTTTGTCGATAGGCCGAATATTTAGCGCTGATTTTGGATTATTCTTTAACGTGACTTTAAATTCGGGAATTATTCAATCGACGACATCCGTTATTGACACCTATGTTTACAATGGTCTTACCCGTCTAGGGGATGTGGGAATGGCATCTGCAGCCAGTGTTTACCAATCTGTCATCGGCTTTATTCTTGTGTTGAGTACGAATTTTATTGTGAAAAAGATCAACCCGGATAACGCGCTATTTTAAAGGAGGTGCATAAATGAGAAATACAATTAGTAAACCCACAAACCTTATCTTACACTTATTATTTATTATCATTTCTATAATCAGCTTATATCCTTTGCTCCTTGTTTTGGGGATCTCTATAACAGATGAGAAGGTACTGAACGATAAAGGCTATCACTGGTTTCCGAGTAAACTAGGATTTGAAGCCTATCAGTATGTAATCGATATGGGTGCAGGTGTAACAAGAGCCTATGGCGTTACTATTTTTGTGACCGTACTAGGTACACTGCTCAGCTTGTTGGTCATATCCATGTTTGCTTACGCATTGTCTCGACCTGACGTGAAGTACCGCAACTTCTTCGCCTTCTTTATTTTTATTACGATGATTTTCAGCGGCGGGCTTGTGTCGTGGTACTTAATCTGCACTCAGTTTCTCCATCTAAGAGATACCATCTGGGCATTAATTCTTCCAGGTGTCATGAGCGGCTTTAATGTTATTGTGCTGAGGACGTTCTTTACAACAAGTATACCGATGGAAATATTGGATTCTGCCAAAATGGATGGATCAGGGGAGCTCAGGACCTTTGCCCAAATTGTTCTGCCCTTATCCTTGCCCGGACTGGCAACGATAGCTATATTTACAAGCGTTTCCTATTGGAATGATTACTTCACACCACTTATGCTGATTAGGGAACCGGGACTATATAACCTGCAGTATTTGATCTTTAAGGTGATGAGCAATATTGATGCGCTTCGACAGTCGGCTGAATTTGTTTCTGATATTCGTTCCTCCGGACAGCTGCCGCCAGAGCAAGGAGCCAGGATGGCTTTAGCGGTTTTCACAATTGGGCCCATTATCTTTGTCTATCCTTTTCTACAGAAGTATTTTATTAAAGGATTAACGATTGGCGCAATTAAAGGCTAGAATTGAATAACGGCTTAAACCGGGAAACCGGATAGCATATCATTCCACTTAAGGGGAGCTAAAACAATGAAAAAGCAAAGAAAAGCTTGGTTTATGCTATTGGCTGTAATGCTTGTCGTCACAATGCTAGGGGGCTGCAGCGGCAATAAAAAAGCAAATGAAGCTTCTACAGCACCAACTGCTAAGGCTACGGAAGAAACTAAACCGAGCGTAGAACCAGTAAAAAAGCTAGATCCTTACGAGATTAAGTGGTTTTTTATTGGTAATGAAAACCAACCTGACTTAGCATCCGTGGAAAAAGCAGCAAGTGAATATTTGACAGAGAAAATCAATGCAACATTGGACATTAACATTCTAGGCTGGGGCGATTGGGATGCTAAGACGAATGCCATGATGGCAACTGGCGAAGACTTCGATGTAATATTTACGGCTTACTGGAAAGGTTATAATGCTAATTCAGCAAGAAAAGCATACCTTTCAATAGACGATTATTGGGATCTAATGCCCAATACCAAAGCATTATTAGGCGAAGACTTTATTAACGGAGCTAGAATCAATGGTAAATTAATGGCTCTACCAGCAAATAAAGACAAAGCGCATGCCTATGGAATATTGTACCGCAAAGACATTGCAGAAAAGCTAAGTATTGACATGTCTGGCGTGAAGAGCTTCCAGGACTTGGAGCCCATTCTAGCCAAGGTGAAAGCGGAAATGCCTGATGTATATCCTTTCGGTAATGGACTTGGCCTTAACCATGCAGGTGGTATGTTTGAATACTTAACTGGTGGTGCAACGAGTACAATCTTATACGCTCAGAAGCCCGAAGATAATAAAGTATATAATCTTGATGAAACACCAGAGTTAAAAGCTAATCTTTTATTCGCTCGCGATTGGTACAAAAAAGGTTACTATCGTCCTGACTTAGCTACTTACAAAGGAGACGATAAAGCGGATGGCAAGGTATTTGCTTATGCTGAACAATTGAAGCCCGGTAAAGAAGCGGAAATGAACAATGCATTCTCCGATAAAGCTCCTGAAGGAGCAGAATACGCTCAAATTTACTTTACGACTCCAATTATTTCAACTACAGACACAACCGGTTCTATGATGGCCATCTCCCAGACATCGAAGGACCCTGAACGTGCGGCCATGTTCCTGGAGCTATTAAACACAGATCCGTATCTGAACAACCTGATTAACTTCGGTATTGAGGGCAAGCATTATAAGAAGGTTTCCGACAAAGTCATTGAAGTAATCCAAGATGGCGGATATACCTATGCTGGGCTGAACTGGGTAATTGGAAACCAATATATCAACTACTTGCTTCCTAACGAAGATCCAATGAAGTGGGATAAGTTTAAGGAATTCAATGACAACGCTGTTCCGGATCGTTCCTTAGGGTTTAACTTTGACCCTGAACCCGTAAAAACAGAACTCGCTGGATTGACGACTATTTATACAGAGTTTGGAGATTTGTACCACGGAGTCATTGATCCAGAGGTTTATTTACCGAAACAGATTGAAAAGGCGAAGAAAGCAGGAGTAGATAAAGTGGTGGTAGAAGTTCAAAGGCAATATGATGAGTGGCTAAAGCTTAAGTAAGGTAAAGATAAAATGTAGAAATTATTTTTACAAAGGGAAGCAAGACCTCTAACGGGTCTTGTTTTCCTTTCATTATAATCGTAAGATCGAGGAAATATAGGATTCTGTTTGGAGGAGACAAGGATGATTGCCATCCGTAAGCTAATAACCTGGACAGGCAACCTGAAGATGCAGCATAAGCTACTGCTCGCTTATATCATGATGGTACTACACCCGATTGTGATCATTGGCAGCTTCTTTGTGTTCCAAATGAGAGAGAACCTAGTCGATTATTCGAATGTCATTCATGATAGCTCGATTCAGCAAATATCTTCAAACTTAAGTAATTCTTTAAAAGGATATATCCAATTTACAAATGGGATGCAAACAGATAAACAGTTGCTAACTTATTTAGAGCTAACTTACCCTCAACAGGATCAAGATCATGATGCTGAATTCTTAAATAGTAAGAGAGACTATAGCTTACTAAATGATGTCTATACTACAAAACTTATTTCCGCGTATGAAGGTATACAACTAAAGGTATATACGACGAATTCTACAATAATTAGAGATAATAAATTTCTCATTACTCTTACAGATGAGGTTCAGAAGGAAATGTGGTTTAAAAATGTTCTTGAGGCTGGTGGGAATGTTGTTGTTTCGAAACCTTATCAGAATGAGTACAATACTCAAGTGTTTAGCATCGGACGGCAACTCCGAACCGGATATAATGATGAGTACTTAAGTGTCTTAAGAATGGAAATTCCGATCGAGAAGCTGTATCGATTAATTGAGAAAGAAGGCAAGAATAAGAAGATTTACATCGTTAACGATCAGGGAATCGTTTATGCTTCTTCTTTTGATCAAGAATGGGTTGGCAAGAAGGTAAGTATGTTGTCGCAAGAGTTGGCATCTTTGAAAACAAAGAAGGTTATTTGGCAAAATGCTAATTATTTCGTTTACCAAGCCAAAGTGGATAGCACAGATCCGAAAAGTCCCTTTTTCATCTATGCACTTGTATCCCGTTCATCTGTTTTGGGCAAATTTAATCATAATGTTAAAGTCTTAGTTACTGTTTCGCTGGGCGTACTGCTCCTATCTATCATCTTAATGCATTTTTCCTCAAATACACTGACAAAACGACTAAAGCAGCTTGTTCAGAATATGACGGCAATCCGACAACAAAGTGATTTTAACGTATTCGTAAGCTGTGAGTATCGTGATGAGATCGGTGAATTATCCAGACAATTCAATAAAATGATCAAACGCATCGATGAACTCATTAAAGAGGTGTATATCGCCGAGAGCCATATGAAGAGCTTGCAGCTGGAGAAAAAGGAAGCGGAGCTTAAAGCATTGCAAAGCCAAATTAACCCGCATTTTTTATTTAATACGATGGAATCCATCCGCATGAGTTTAATTAAAAAAGGCGATCTCGAGACGTCCGATATCGTAGGCAGCTTTGCTCAGTTATTTCGAAAGTCTATCTATTGGGAAAGTGATGAAATTACACTAAAGCAAGAGATCGACATCATTGAGCATTATTTGAGAATTCAAAAGTTCAGGTATCGGGATAAGATCGACTTTATCGTAGATATTCAACCAGAGCTCTATTCATTAAAAATTCCTAAATTTACTTTGCAGCCCATTGTGGAGAATGCCATTTACCATGGTTTGGAGAAGAAAGCATGCAAGGGCCGAATAGAAATTTTCTCGACAATAAGAGGGGACATCGTTGAAATATTTGTATTTGATGATGGCGTTGGGATTCCAGAGGCTACACAACAAGAAATTAGTGCAAAGCTGCTTGAATCTACAGCTGAAGAGGGAGAAGGAAGTATCGGATTAATCAATGTGAACCGGAGACTTAAGAATTACTTTGGTCTCAGCTATGGAATGAGCATCAAGAGCGACCATTCCAGAGGGACGCTCGTTACTTTCAAATTACCCAAACAACAATGAGGTGAACAAATGTATCAAGTTATGCTGGTGGATGATGAGCCGTGGATTACAGAAGGGTTAAGTCTAATGCTGGATTGGAGTCAATATGGCTTCCAAATTGCTGCAACAGCCTCAAATGGGCTTGATGCATTGAATTTGCTGCAATTTACGAACTGTCATCTACTGATTACTGATATTCGCATGCCACTGATTGAAGGGTTGGAGCTCATAAGGCGGGCTAAAGAAATGAAACCCAAGTTGAAAGTTCTTGTCATTAGTGGATATAATGATTTTGCTTATGCCAAGCAAGCGATTACCTATGGAGTCAAAGATTATATGTTGAAGCCCATTGTCCAGGATGAGCTTGTCAAGAATTTAATAGATATTAAGCTAGAATTAGAAGATGAATATCGTACTATCTATAGGCTTAAGGAAAGAGAGCATTTGACCCGTGACAAGCTGCTCTACGATATTTCGGAAGGCATATATTTAACTGACAATGTAAAGCAACTGGAACAGGAATACAAAATGACATGGAGCGGATCACTTTATTGCCACCTGACATGTGAAATTGTAGATTTTCATAAACTTGTCGCAAAAAGCGTAATGGATGCCAAGCTTTATCACTTTGGTGTACGCAATATTCTTGAAGAGTATATTCAGAAATCAGGGCTTGGCGAGGTTTACGAGGATTTAGAGGGATTGCTAGGAATTATCCTTACGCTAACAAGCAGTGAAGAGGCTGAAGCCTTCGCTATAGCGAGTAAGGTTTCCGAGGCAGTTAAACAATACTTGAGAATAGATCTTTATTGGGGTATAGGCTTACCCGTGTCTACGCTGCCGGAGCTCCAACATTCGAAGGCTCAATCGAGACGGGCATTAGAACATTGCACCCTAGGCAAAGACACCTCCATTCGACAATATCAGGCTGAGACAGCCTTGCTTAATGATTTAGTCTGGGATAGCGAAAAGCTATATTTAGCGGTATTGGAATCTGATCTTCGGGCGATGGAAGATCAGGTCAACGAACTTATGGATGAAATAACACAAAAGGGAATTCCACGCTATATCGTTGAAGGCTTAGCCATGCATATTTTTTATACCGGGAAAAGATTGGCTTCAAAACAAGGCGGTACGAATCAAATGGCAATGATTGACTTGGAACGAAGATTTCGAGAGTGGGTCACCTATCAAGAGTTTGGTTTACTGCTGATGGAATTCTGCCGAGTCATAAGTAAAGAAACCCATGAAGAAATGTTTAACCATCTCATTATCCAATTGGAGCTCTATATTAGTGAACATTACAAAGAAGAGATCAGTTTGAAATCGCTAGCCCAAAAGTTTTATATGAATCCTGCTTATCTTGGTCAATTATTCAAGAAAGCAAAGGGTGAGAATTTCAATGATTATTTAAATAAATTTAGAATCTCAAAAGTTAAACAAGCTGTTGGACAAGGCGATAAGAAAATCTACGATATTATTATGAATGCCGGATACAGCAACCCTGAATACTTCTATCGGTTATATAAAAAGTACGAAGGGATTTCGTTCTCCGAATTCAACAAAATGAGGAAGCAGCTGTAGTTAGATAACAAGGGGACATAAGAACCTTGTCGTATGCGTTAGAGGTCAGTACCAACGAACAATCGCACTTTCTTTGCCCATTTGGCCAAGAAACGTGCGATTGTTCCCATTTAAAAGTCAAAAAACAAACGGAGTATGCTAGCCAAGGGGAACAAGCCCAGTAAGAAAACTTCAAACAAATACAGTCGATTCTCGTTTCTCCGATAGCTTATCGAGTTATAGGCCTTCATGGTGCTGCGAAGGCTGCTAATTTTGCTTTGGATGACGTCAAACCGGTCATTTAGCTCGTAATATTCAGCAAGGGCATCATAGAGCTCCCTGCCGTTTATGTTATCATTGTCCGTAACAGAGCGATCAAAAATCCGAATACTGTTGATGCTTTCGTATTCGAACTTGAGGAATTTAGAGATGAGTACGACCGAGGCCTTCTTACTGAACCGAAGTTGTCCACGTCTCAAGTACTCAATATATTGGCCGGATTCATCGATATTGGCGTCTACGTCATGTTCAATCTTGTTCATCGCGGTAGACTTGGCTAGAAGAATCGAAATTAGCGGGATTACCGAATCATCAAACGTGTAGCTTTGGCTGCTTTCATTCCATGGCTTGAATGTGGAGTCCTCTTGGATCTTAATCGCATGGCTTTCAGCGAAGCGGGCAACCATGGAATAATCAATCGGGTCAACCATTCCTTCAAAGAACTCAAAGAATACTTGGATATCAAAGTCGTTAAAATCAACAAAGGTGATACAGCCAAATTCGAAAATATAAGCGTACATGGATCCGCAGTCCTTCTTCAGGACGGATTCAAGATGGTGGCAATCTAGAACGATGTGTTCCCGCCAACTACTTGATTTTTGCAGTCTAAAAAAGGCTGCAGGTTTCTCCAAAGGGACGCTTGAACCGATCTTGTAGCTTTTAAATCGTATCGTTCGCATAGAACCCATCCTACTTCACAATTTCAACAATCATTAGGATAACCTCGGCAACAATCAGGATGACAATAACCCACTCGACGAATATCCCTCTGATGGAGTGACTAATGGTGGAGAATCCCTCCATCATATTGTATAGGATCTCCGTTTTATTCTTTAAAATTTCGTATCGATCATTAAGCTCGAAGAAATTGGACATCCTGTCGTAAAATTCCCCAGCGAGACTGTTGGTCCACGTAATATCCGGCTTATCAAGAATCATGATGTAGGCAATCGTGTTGTATTCATGGCGGACAATCTTGGCAGTCGTGCTTGCCAATTCCTTATCGCTGATTCTTAAATTACCCTTTTCCAGCCGATCGATCATATTTTCGAGCTTGTCGAGGATTTTGCTAAGCTGCTCCTCTGTTTTCTCAAGAGCTACGGATTTCGCAATAACAATAGAAATTAATTCGGGATAAAAGATTTCAAATTCCGGGACCATAACATATTCGTCCGTCAACTCAATACTTTCCGTTTCCCCAATGTGCAGGCGATAATCGTCTGTGTATTTATCCGTATTTACAAGATCAATGTCCGACTCAAAGGAACGGATATACCGGATAAAGGTCGAGATTTCATCGGCGTGCAAATGATTAATAAAAACAACCGTACCAAAGGAGAAAACGAGTACCTTTTGCAGTTCGGCCACTTCTTTATTAAGGATCTTTTTGAGGATATCGTCCTGCAGGATTAAAGGCTCTTCCCAGGTATACTTTTTAGGTATGCCGCAATCGCTGGCGATTTTGTTCAAATCGAGTTCATTATTTATAGCAAAAGCTTTAAAACTCATTTCATTCATATTTCATCACCCTTCATTTAACCAATTATATCATGACTATGGGCTATTGCAGAAGGCTACAAAAATAAGATGCTTATCTTAGGAATGAGAAGGATTACCGATTGTGCCGTTCGTGTATGGCTGTTTCTTTATTCTATCCGTTTTTTGGTTAACTTTTTCCTGGTTGCTCGCTGACTTATGACTTTTTTGTATCGATTGCACTCAACCCCGGCGATGTAGGATAATTGCTAACCCAACTCGCAAAGCCTTGAGCTCATCACCAGCAGTTGCAACGTAATGACGGATTCACTTGACTTTACGAGGCGTGCTCGAATACAGCCAAGCCCGTATTTGCGCTTACCTTCTCCGAACTTGCCTTCTATCGCATTTAGTTCTCCGGTATCCTGTTTGGCAACTTGCCTCTCTTCGCTTGACGGACCGTTTTTAGGCTTCCGCCCCAATGCTGGTCCGCTAAGCCGGATGCCGTGTTACTTACAAAAACCCCGGTTCTCGCGCGTGCGGTAGATTTGATTCGCTTTGACAACAGCTGGATAGTACCCCATGCGCTTGCGATACTGCTCAATCACTTCAATGAGTGTCGTGCTCTCATTGAAGTTATTCCAAGTCATCGATCAAGGAAAGGCATAGCCTTTCGTCATGCTCACAGCGATCTTGGCCCCAAACTCGACGCGTGCCTTGGCCAGC
>JACMJI010000424.1 GCA_014380705.1 Gorillibacterium sp.
CTTGATCTTTTCTTCTGTTTCTGTATTCGTATTACAATTCCATCGACATCTTCATCGATTCCATCGTGACTCCGTGGTCCATCGTTTTGTCCCTTCCGACCGTACTCCAACACGTTATCAGCACCAGTCTCTTCCTGCTGAACAAGAGCTTTACAATCATTTTTTTTTTTACTCCATTCTCATCTAATTCTTCTGTCGCACTGTTCCAAGCATTGATCCTACAATGTCTCAACAAAAGGCGTATTTCAACGACCGTCATGGAAACCGTATTGAGCTGCTTACCAAAGACAACTGGTTACAGTGGTCAGAAAGTATTCGTCATTTGCTCGAAGGAAAACTGTCGTGGGGATACATTACTGGTGATGAAGTTCGCCCAGAATCCCTCCCCGATGCTTCCTCTACAGGGGATAAGCTTCTTCGGTCTACCCAGCAACTTGAGTGGGATCAGCAAAAAGCCGCAGCGGGCTCCTACATTTGGCAAGCAATCTCTCCTCAGTGCCGTAAGGTCTGCCGAAATCTCTCCGTCACCAACCCTCGGGATTTGTGGAACAAACTGAAGGAAACCTACGATCCGACCACCAATGACCAGGGAAGATCAGAACTCTTTCAAAAGTTTTGGTCAACAGTAAGAGCAGAAAAAGAGTCTGTTACAGATTTTTTCGACAAACTTATTGATATTCGTGACAGCATTGGCCCTACAATTGAAGCCCCCACAATTAGCGATAATATGATTCGTAATCATATTTATGAATCAATTGGTGAAACATATGAACCAACAACACGAGCTTTGCGAGCAGATGAAACCAAAGCATTGGATGCAGTTATAAAAGCTTATGAAAAAGATGAACAGTCCCTTAACCTTAAACAGAAAAAGCAGCAACGTACTTTATCTAACCCATCGATGTCGCATTCTGCCGCTAACCAGAGCTCTACGCCGCACAGCCAGTCCGCAAATGCATACTATACTGGGAATAACAACAATATGGGACGGCAAAGCGGTCATCGAAATTACAGTGGGAGAGTTGCCTCAATGGCGAATCAGAATTCTCATCGACGATCGTATACATCTGGCGTCGGTTGCTGGTATCATATGTCCGATAATCACTCAGAACAAAATTGCTATACTCTTCAAAGGCTTCGTTCCCAAGGATTTACTCTGCAGCCTCCAGTAAACCCGGCACTTAGCTTTCCATCTCAGGCCAATGCACATTTTCAGCCAACAGGTTCAAATGCAAAACGCTCCTTCCAGAATTTTTCGAAGTGTGATATATGCTTTGAAAGCCATGAAACGAGGAACTGCCCTGGATTATCTGCAGCAAGGCAGGGATTTAAAAAGCAAAGGATCACTTCACGCCATGACACCAATAACGCCCATGCTAATATTACGCTTAATGAGAGAGATGATAATACAAGGACTAACCATGCTGCCTCTAATAATGAAACATTCCAACACCTTGAAGGTCACCCTAACGATTTTCAAACACCTCCATATTGACCATTAGCGCCTGCCCATACCCCTGCCTATTCTTCCCTTGATTCCCATGTTCTGTTATCATCAAATTCGCACACCGATAATGGAAAGTTATCTAAGATCTGTTGGTACATCGATAGCTGTGCCTCCCATTTCATAGTTAACGAAAAAGCAAGATTTATATCTCTTTCATCGATTGAATTAAATCTAAAACTAGGGGACGATAGTACAGTAATGGTACGGTATGCAGGCAATGTATTGTTTTGCGGTCAATCTGTTTTTGCTCTTTATGTTCCTTCCTTTCGTGTTTCTTTAATATCTGTAGGAACCCTTGATCGTCTGGGGTGGGATGTCAAATTTGGAAATGGTCTCGCTACACTTCAGTATAATTCATCCACGTTTATTGGATGCCTACACCATACCTCCAACATTTACTGGCTGAATGAGAACGACGAGCAAATAGCATTAGAACCTACGGCAGCGTTATCAAGATCTGCCCGCAGGATGAAAAACACCAAGCTAATGAAATCCATGCTCAACGTACGTCGTTCGCTCAGGCTCAAAGCTCGAGCGCAGCTGGCCGATAAAGACGAAGAGTATGGGCCTGCAACAAACGAAGGCAACGAAGAACCTACAGTCGACAGGCTGTCGGAAATTGTATCTGAAGATGAATTGTCGGTTCAAGGGGGCGTGGATGACGGAAGAAATTCTATGGAAGGAAGAAATCTGTTAGACCGATCATTAAACAAGGCTGATCCAGTACATCATTCACGGAAATCCTACACAGAATTACATCAACAAAGTGGAGAATCGGCAGATCATCGTCCTCTCGGACTAAAAAGAAGACACAAAGTCTCCGGCGATGTATGGCATAAGCGACTTGCTCATTTGAATGCCAATATGCTGTCCAAACTTCTTAAAACTCACCTACTTGACGGCCAACGACCTTCTACGCTCGCTGAGGTAGAAAATTGCGAGACTTGCATAAGAGCAAAGTTTGTGCAGAGAATGAATCGAAGTAAAAATGCGCCAAGGTGTAAAATTCCATTCCAAAAGGTACATGCTGATTTATGCGGTCCTTTTAAAATGATGACTATTGGGCGCAAGAAGTATTACGCTGTCTTCACAGATGATTATTCTAGGTTGGCGAAGGTTTATCTTTTAAGCTCAAAAAGCGATATCAACCAAGCCTGGAGAGACTTTACAGCCTGGGTAAAAGCTAGAGGCTGGAGAATTAATATCCTCCGTTCCGACGGTGGCGGTGAATTTCAAGGCTTGATTCCCCAGCTCACTGATGATGGAATTGAATGGGAGCCGTCGCCTCCTCACACCCAACATGCGAACGGTACAGCTGAGAGAATGATTAGAACGTTGAATACGAAAACTCGATGTATACTGATGCATGGTCAAGTACCTACTCGGTTTTGGGGCGAAGCCATAGTAGCCGTCAGTATGTTACATAGCTTCACTCCACAAGCTAGCTTAAACGATAGGTCACCATACGAAGTATTATTTGGCGTGAAACCATCGATTTTGCATCTCCGGACATTTGGCTGCTTAGTTTATCGATGGGTCCCACCAAAAACAAGACAGGATAAATGGTCAGATTATGCGGTACGAGGAGCAATGCTAGGATACGCAAAGAACTCAAAATCGATCTACCAAATTTGGGACTTCGATACTGGCACAGTCAGACTCTCATCAAATGTGACTTTCAGAGAGGATTTGAATGC
>JACMJI010000425.1 GCA_014380705.1 Gorillibacterium sp.
AATAGCTTCTGCGACCGGCTTTAAACCCGATAAGCAGAGGAGGAAGAATGTTGATTACAGAAAACATCAATACATGGGGCTGGAACCCGGAATGGGCCAAAGCCTTTCAACCATACATTACCCAAGGGTTCGTTCCTGGTCGCGTCACATCAGAGCACAAACGATTGTATACCGTGCAAACAGAGGTCGGAGAACTGCTAGCAGAAGTAACCGGGAAGTTCCGCTTTACCGCTGAGGAGCGGGAGGATTATCCCGCGGTGGGAGACTGGCTCGCACTCACTCCTCGTCCCGAGGATGCAAGAGCCTCGATTCATGCGATCCTTCCTCGCCGAAGTAAATTTTCTCGCAAGGTTGCTGGCGGCGTAACGGATGAGCAGATTGCCGCCGTGAATGCGGACACCGTTCTGCTCGTTGCCTCAATGAATTACGATTTTAATCTTCGCCGTTTAGAACGCTATCTAGTCCCCGCCTGGGAGAGTGGGGCTACGCCAGTTATCGTCCTAAGCAAAGCGGATCTCTGCCCCGATGCTGCAACTTTCGTTGCTCAAGTGGAGGCTATTGCGCCAGGTGTACCCGTATTCGCCGTTAGTGTTGTTACAGGTGAAGGCATGGATCGATTAGCACCTTATTTACAGTCTGGCCAAACGTTAACACTGCTTGGTTCTTCAGGCGCGGGTAAATCTTCCTTGGTCAATTACCTGTCTGGCATCGAGGTTCAGACTGTTCAAAGTATTCGTGAGGATGATTCTCGCGGTAGGCATACCACTACTCATCGAGAGCTATTTTGTCTGCCTAATGGTGCCTTAATGATCGACACCCCAGGAATGAGAGAAATTCAGCTTTGGGCAACGGAAGACGGCTTGTCGGACGCTTTTGCTGATGTGGAGACTCTAAAATCAAGCTGCCGTTTCGCCGACTGTACGCATAAGAAGGAGCCAGGCTGTGCTGTATTAAATGCTTTAGGCAATGGCACGCTGGATCGTTCTCGTTATGACAGCTACCGAAAGCTGGAATCCGAACTAGCTTTCATCGCTCGCAAAGAGGAACAGAAGCAGCGCATGCTGGATAAAGGCACAAAAAAAGCTCCCGCACCACGTAGAGTGGCAGCAAGCTTTAATACCAAGGATGCCGAGTATTGACGGTATTGTCAATGCTCCCTACTTCGCAGTCTCGATTAACCTTAAGGTATTCATTGCGATTAAATTCTCCATGAAGATTGGCGACGACAAGTGTACTAACAGCTGTTCCCGCTACATTGACAACAGTAAGGGCCATATCAACGATCGCTTCGACTCCAAGCACAAGACCCAAGCTCTCGGCAGGCAGCCCCAGAACAGTAAGCATAATCATTGCAGCGATAGGAGCCGGTCGCGAAGCTCCGGCTATGGCCAATGTAATACCAGCGGCAATGACAGCAATCTCAATATATTGAACGATACCCAAGTCGATTTTATACACCCGAGCAACAAATAGAGCGACAACCGCTGGGTAGATGCCACAGCTCCCGTTTAAGTTTATCGCTGTGCCGATGGACGTCGTAAGGCTGGCGACCCGTGATGATATTCTCACATTCTTAATCAGTGTTAATAGCTGGATCGGAAGCGTAGCGTAGCTGCTTCGCGTTATGAAGGCAGTTAGCATCACGGGAAGCATTCGAATAAACAAATGCAGCGGATTTAGTCTTACAGACCAGAGAATAAGTCCAGCTAGCACAATGATAAGATGAAGAGCACAAGCAATGTAGATCGTCAGGATAAAACCACCAAGTGGGCGGATTGGAATTGTCCCGTACCTTGCTCCCATTGCAACGGCTAGACCAAATACACCATATGGCGTTAAATAAATAATTAGGCTAGTCAACCGAAGGGTAACCCTCGATAGAATGTCAAAAAAAGTTGTAAACTGTGCAGCTTCCCTTGGTTTATGTGCTGTTTCCCGAGCAGCAGCAATCACGATAATGATCGAAAACAGAATAATAGGCATAAGTCTTCCTGAAGCCAGTTCAACAATGGGATTGGCAGGAATGAGATCGAGAATAACCTTTGATAAGGTTGGGATATCTATCCCTTCTGTTGCATCACTTTGTGCGATCCCCACACCTGGATCAATAACTACCGCTGCAAGCATCCCAATTAACGCAGCTACAGACGTTGTGGTGAGGAATAAAGCGAGTGTTTGCAGGATCATCTTACGCAATGCTCTAAAATGCCTATGCATGTTCATGATACCAGAGATGATTGTAGTTAGGATTAGCGGCATGACAAGCATCCTAGTTAAGCTGATGTAGACTTGACCAAAGATGCCAATATTCACTTCCAAAGCGTATCTACCGAAAAAGGTACCAAGCAATAGACCCACGACCATAGCGAAAAGAACACGAATACTGAAGCCAAGCTTTAACCGGGCAAGCACATAGAGAATCCCGATTACTCCAAATGCTGCCACAAGACTCCAGATGTGCATCCACCTATACTCCAAAAATGTAACCATATAAAGGCCCCCTATTTCTTCGGATATTCCTTAAAATGGTTCCCTAAATTTGTTGCTTGTACTCAGGAATGCAACTCATTAAGGACAATGCGAAGTCGACATGTGTTATACTTTTGAGATTTCAACAAGAGAAACCGGAGGCACTGCCTCCGGTCCTCTTTATGTAGTGGAGATACTCCACACATCTGAATCTAGACTCACTATTACTGAAGCTAACTTCACTATTTCTCTCCCGCCCCCACACATCTGAACCTAAACTCACTATTACTGAAGCTAA
>JACMJI010000426.1 GCA_014380705.1 Gorillibacterium sp.
AAGTTGCCTGGCCATATTCATCGACTACTTTTGCTTCGATGATATTAAAGATTTGTTCGGGGTTGACGTTGGCACACACCTCACACTGGCCTCGGTTGCTATCAACCTGATGTGTTGCCTTCTTGAAATAACGAATTGCTTCCACCGGCATTCCGTAATAAGCCGGGTAGCCACCGGTATCCATGATGATCATTTTGTCGAACATCTTGTAGATGTCAGACGAAGGTTGATGGATGACAACAAAAATTAATTTCCCCTTCAGTGATAGTTCCTTTAAAAGGTCAATAACATTTTCAGAGTCGCGTGATGATAAGCCGGAGGTTGGTTCATCGAGAAAAAGAATAGCAGGCTCGCGGATAAGTTCAAGCGCAATGTTAAGTCGCTTGCGTTGACCGCCACTGATGGTTTTGTCGAGTACAGATCCAACTTTCAGGTCTTTACGCTGCTCCAATCCAAGGTTTTCTAGCACTTCGATAACGCGCTGATGCAGCTTTTCCTCAGAATAGTCCGCAAAGCATAATCGGGCATTGAAATACAAATTTTGATAAACAGTCAGCTCTTCAATGAGCAAGTCATCTTGTGCCACGTACCCGATCACGCCATGGATCTTGTCTTTTTGAGCATGAATGTCAAGACCATTAATGACAATCTCTCCTTTGCTTGGCTTCTCAAGCCCTGCGAGTACATTTAATAGCGTGGTTTTACCGGCTCCACTGGCGCCCATAATACCGATCAGGTTTCCGGGCCCTTCTGCAATCAACACATTTCTTAATCCAACGGCTCCGCTTGCAAACTTAAACTCTTCAATGTTAGCATTAAACGAAAGCTTAACGGCCTGGATATCTTTGTTAAAAAATGCAACAAGATCACTGTAGTACACTGCGTCACCGGAAGTTGTTTTAACCGTACTTCCATGGGAGAAAAGATATACCCTATTGGGGTGCATGATAAACCCGTTAAGCATGTTGGACTCCTTGCCCTCATACTTTACAAAGTAGGTAGACACGCTTCGCAAGATCATAAAGATCAACCGACCTTCTGCCGGCTGCTCAGTTGTTGCGTGATCATGCTGCATCGTTTCAATGACGCGTAGATCAGGGGAATTCAATTCTGCGATTCCTTTTGCCGTGACAAATGTTTCGATCAGCTTATACTCCTGTACACCGATATTAAACACAGTTGCTACGGTATTGATGATTTCCATTGCCTGCGCGGTAAAATTCTTTTCCGAGCCGACCATTTCCAACAACCTGATCAATACAATTATTTTCTGCTTTTGTGTGAGGGTCTTATTGATCTTCCGGCAAATCCCGAGTGTACGCACAGAGTCCTTAACCGAAGTCAGCCGTTTAGCTTCCTCCTCTGTTCCCTGTACATTGTAACCCGATACCTGATCGAAAAACTCAACGTATTCTTTAATAGAGTCCTGATCGAGTTCTTGCTGAAAGAACCGGATTACAAAATCACGCTCCTCCTCTGTAACACCATCGTCCTGTTTGGAGATGATGGCAAAGAGTTGGGTTAGGGCCTTAAGAATTTCCTCACTCATATTCGTTAATAGTTAAACGTTATCAGTTATGTGTTAAAAGTTTTTAATCTCCACGATTTAACTATTAACTGATTTCGATCTTAGTTTGCTCTGTATTCAAAAGGGATTTCCACCAGTTCAGAAAATTCTTTTCCGGCTTCTTCCATATCTTCATCATCTTCCAGGTAACACCATTCGATCTTCATTCCTTCGATGTCTTCCAATGCTGACAATACATCCAGGATAAGCTTGGAGGATGAGGTGTTGAAGTATTCGAGTTTGAAAGAGAAGTCAGTTTCAGGATTTGGATTCTTTGCGTAATTAGCAATCCATTCCAGTACAGGCTTATAGAATTCAGCTGAATCTTCAGGCAATGAACGTCCTGAGATTTCAAAAATCTTATTGCCTTTGTCGAGAATAATTTTGGGGGTATCCGCTGTTCCCTCCAGATTTAAAATTTCCATTGTTACTAATTTTTTAATTGTTAAACAGTTTCTTTTACACGTGCGAT
>JACMJI010000427.1 GCA_014380705.1 Gorillibacterium sp.
AAAGACCCCTGTCATATCGAAGGGGACCTTTGATTTTACTGGAATCACTCAGGAGAATATCAACAAAGCTGAAAAATTCAATCTCGTGTTGGCACGATTCCTAAATTGGATTGGAGATGGAGATTATTATCTGTGTTCCTGGGGACCAGACGATAAACTTCAATTTATTCGTGAATGCCGCAGCCACCAGATCAGTATGGAATGGATTCGCAATCACAACAATCTACAAAAGCAGCTTACCGCGATTCGCAAGCAAGAGAAACATCAGCAGATGGGACTTAAAGCTGCTTTGGAATGGTTGGATATTCCCTTTTCAGGTGCTCATCACCGAGCGATGGACGACGCAGTCAATACTGCGAAAATATTCGTGCATCTAGCTGACCTCATGAAGCTTGAGCGCAACGAGATTGTCCCCGAATTACGGGAAGACGAAGTGGTCTACAAAACAGGTCACTTCACCAACAACCCCTTCGGAAAGCTTGCCGGAATGATTGAGGAAGAGCCCTTTGCTGGGTAGGGTTCTTTTCTTCCTAGGCCTGCATATTCTAGTAGTCGGGATAAATTAGACAGAAAGGAACCACTATTATGCTAGCAAAAGCAACGCGCTTTAAGCCTCTCTTGGGGATGCTCATCTTTCCGGTTATGGGTATGATTTATGCCTTCCTCAACAAGCCGCCGATTAATGTCCATACCCTCATCACGCCATTTGATATTCAGACTCCCTTTATTTCGGTATTCATTTTACCTTATTCGGTATGGATTTTTTATATTTATGCTTGTCTTGTTTATTTTCTTCTTAAGGATCCAAAGGTTTATTGGGAGGCGCTTGTAACTTATACACTTTGTGCCCTTGCCTGCTATGCGATCTATACTGTTTTTCAGACGACTGTTCCTCGCCCCGTTATAACCGGAGATGGTATTTTAAGCAAAATAATGCGTTGGACCTATAACAAGGATCAGCCCTTCAATTGTTTTCCCAGTATTCATTGCTTCTCGAGTTATATGGTTATGAAAAACCTATACAAGAGTTCGTTCAAGAATCTTACAAATCGCATACTTATCTATGGTATGTCCTCCCTCATTATTGCCTCGACTCTTTTTGTCAAACAACATGTCATCTTGGATATACTCAGTGCTATTGTACTCGTTGAGATCGTTTACTGGATCGTCCTTCGGACTTCCCTAATAAATCGGCCTCTATACAACAGAATCCATGCTCAACTCCAACGCAAAACACTTTAGTATGAAGTAAATGCAAAGAAACGGCGAGGTTGTCATCTCCTCGACCGTTTCTTTTTCTACTCGATCAGAATGTATAAATATTTGTTAAGTTCATTCTGTTTCCGCATCGGTAAACGCACGGCCCTACAGGATGCCGACTGGCGTTTATCCTTGTGACTTTCGGATATTTGCATTCTCGTTTGGATGAGGTGACACCTGTGGATGAAATGCTTTAACGTTTATGCGATATAGAGTAAACCTTACTCTGGTGCTGGTGCTGGTGCTGGTGCTAGTGCTGGTGTTTTGCGAACGAGCTGGAGGAAGGTTGCACTTGAGGTTGCAACCAGACTGCCCCGGTCATTGCGGATTTCGCAGGCAGCCTGCCATATTTCTTTGGGCTTATTGGTTACCCAAGCCGTGGCGAATAACTTTTTGCCGACTCCGGGGTTATGGTAATTCACATGCATGTCAATTGTAACAAATTTGTCCCTGCCTTCGATCCGCGTTTCCAGCATCCAACCCATAGCCATATCAGCTAGCGTTGCGGTAATCCCTCCGTACACAATGCGATAAGGATTCAACAAATCAGGGCGAATTGGCATGGAGCAGAGGAACCGCTCGGGCTCTTCACATTCTTCCCTAACAATCTGCAGAAAGTTGCCTAGGAACGGATATTTATTGTCCTTCATGCCTTCAAGAGCGCTAACTGTCTGCTCAAGAACACGCACATCTCGTTCAGTCAGCTTATTGATTCGTTCAAATAGTTTATCGTGACCCACTTTTCACATCACCTAACCCGTTCCAGCCTATTTTTAAAAAAGCAGCCCCAACCATTCTTCCCGGTCCACTGGACCGAAATAATGCTTCAGATCGACCTCACGCAGCGCTTCATCTATCGCTTCCTGGTCATAACGAACACCTGCCAGTTTGTCCTCAACCTCACTTACTTCCCCTACACCGAAGAAATCCCCATAAAGGGATGCACGTTTAATCCGACCCTCTTGTACATCAAGACGAAAATCATAGGTACCCGAAGCCAATCTCTTCACCTGCCGAAAGTTGAAGACGGGGGATTTGCCATAGTTCCAGTCCCAGTTCCCATAGCGTTCAGCCGATAGCTTTCGAACCCCATCCCAATCTTGCTCAGTCAGCGGATACACAACCGCCTCCCGCCCGTCGAAAATCGACTCCAGAATAAATTGGCGGAATTGTTCAATCGTAATGGGTGTTTCCATGAATTCAACGATATTGGCCACTCGACTGCTAACTGATTTGACAGCTTTGGATTTGAATTTCTCAGCATTCACTCGAAGGGCAGCAGCTACTGCGCCAATCTCAGAGTTGTATAGCAGCGTCCCATGGCTAAACATCCGTCCCTTATGGGTGAACTGAGCGTTGCCGGATATTTTGCGTTCGCCAACCTGGATATCATTGCGTCCTGTTAGCTCTGCTTCTACACCAAGCTTCCGTAAGGCGTTAACCACAGGATCTGTAAATTTACGATAATTGTGAAAAGAATTCCCGTCATCGTTCGTGATAAAACTAAAGTTTAAATTGCCGTGATCATGATAGACCGCTCCACCACCAGACAGACGACGTACCACGTGAATACCATTCTGCTCCACATATTCGATGTTAATCTCTTCACTTGTATTTTGATTTTTGCCAATGATGATCGATGGTTCATTAATGTAGAATAGCAGGTAGTCCGTATCCGTTGGCAGGTACCTTAGCACATATTCTTCAAGTGCCAGATTGATTCGCGGGTCTGTAATTCCACCATTGTCGATAAACAGCATGCTAGTCCCTCCATAATAAGTCAGATAATATCTGTTTTTCACCTTACCATTTACAGAGAGGAGTCGCAAGTTGACTCTGTTGGTCGAGAATATGTCACACATCTGAATCTAGACTCACTATTCTTGAAGCTAACTTCACTATTCGGCAGAGAATAAACACAATTCTTACTTTAGTGAAGCAAGTTTCCGCTATTCACGAACCTGGGTATCCTTAAACAGGAACTTAGCTTCACTATTCCCTTCATATCTCAAATTAAGCAATATCTAGTGAGTTTTGCTTCAGGAAAAAGGAATATAGGTTCACTAATCATTGGAGTTGGTTACTTACCTGACCTAGATTAAAGCCCATATTTCCACGGAAGCTACTTTCCTCATCCGTTACCATAGGCAGCAACAAACATCTGGTGGGGGAGGGAAAATCTTGAGCCATAGCCAGAGGCATATGGGATGTGGTTTCTACTATGATAAATCGCCACATCTATAGATTCTTGATTGGATTTGCCTGGACCAGGGGGAGAGGGATTCTGGTCGATAAATCATACACATTTCTCGCTAACGCGGTGAAATGGACGATTCTGGTCGATAAATCATACACATTTGGTCACTAACGCGTGTGACACAAAAAAAAATCCTGTAAAAATACAGGATTTCACAAACGCCAAGCGCGACTGGTTG
>JACMJI010000428.1 GCA_014380705.1 Gorillibacterium sp.
ACCGTGCCTGGGGGGGTACGCAGAGACAGGCATCATCACCGAAGGCGGCTACACGACAAAAGGTCCGCAAGGAATCACTTTCAGTGGATCCGCCTACAGCGAGCCGTTGCTTTTCCGACTTGCTTACGCCTACGAACAAGTGAGCAAATACCGTTTTGCGCCTACCGATCCGGCATGACCTCAAATTCTGTCATTGGGGAACAGAAAGGTTTGCTTCGTCAAATCCCTATATTAAACTAACGGGAAACGATAGTTTAACAGAAAACACGGAGACCACTTTTTAATGGTGGTCTTTTTCCACTTGAAATAAATGATGTCCTTGAGGGTGTAATGTCTTGTTTAAAATTTTATTGACACATGATTTGCCATGAAATTGACACGTTAATTGACGGCGACATCGCACTCCCCATTAAGTGAACCCGTCAATGTAATACGGGCGGTTTTTCTTACTTCAATTGTAGTTAATTTTGAGGAAATGCAGGGAACTCAAGATAGATGCTTGTCCCAAGTCCTGCTCCGTCACTATGAATCTGAAAGGAAAATTTGTCGTTGTAAAATAACTGCAGCCGCTTATACACATTAGCGACACCGATATTCTCACTGTAGGAATGGGGCTCCACTAAAGAGTTGCGAAGTTCCTCCAACTTCGCCCGACCAATCCCCTGACCGTTATCGCGGATTTCCAACTGAATACGTTCGTTGATAAGCTTGGCGACCAGTGTGATTTCCCCCCCCTCCTTCATTCGCTCTATACCGTGGGTGATTGCATTCTCTATGAGCGGTTGAAGAATCAGCTTGATGATAGGGCGCTGAAGTACACGGTCTTCTACTTGGATATCGACTTTGAACTTATCCTGATAGCGGATTTTCTGAATGAATAAATAATTGCTGAGATGATCCAGCTCCTCCTGGAAGAGAATAATATCCTTTCCCTTAATGATATTGCCGCGAAAGAATTTCCCTAAAGCTACTGTCATGTCTACAACCTCATGGACGCCCCTCTTATAGGCCATCCAGCGAATTGATTCTAAGGTGTTATATAAAAAATGCGGATTAATCTGCTGCTGCAGTGCGTTGAATTGTGCTTCTTTCTCAAGAAACATCAGTTCGCTCTCACGCAGCTTGGATTGATAGTTCTCGATTACGAGCTCATTCAGCCTTCTGGTCATTCGATTAAATTGATTGAAGAGTACACCAATTTCATCCTTGTTCGCATAGATCATTCGTTGGTCTAAATTTCCACCATCCAGGGCTTCCGTCAATTTTTGCAACCGCTTAAGCGGCCGTATTATAGATACTGCGATATAAGAAGAAAGCGCAACGGCGAACAGAATCAATAGCCCCATGATCAAAGCGCTGATTTGGAGCAAGGGCAGAATTTGTTTAATAATTTCTTCATTCGGCACGATTCCAATAATGTTGAATCCAAACAGGTCAGTGGTACGGTGAAAAACTAGCTTGAGCTGGCTATTTGACTTTAGGACTTGGGGTACGGATGCATCGGAAGGAAGCTTAAGCAGTGTATCATCCCACGTCGTTAAGTTCATTGGATCATCGAACAGAATGTCTCCAGTTGGATTTAGCAAGTAAGAGGACTCTAACTTGGTAAGGAATGTGCTGCGTATTAAGGGATTTAATAAATCGTTCTTCATGGTGAATATGACGTAACCCAGCGGGCTGCCAAAGCTGTTGTTCAAGCTAAGCAGCTTTCGAGCAAATACAAGCTGGCTAGCTTGGACACGGGCCTGAGCCGGGCTTGCAGAATCAATGAAAATCAAATTTCCGTTGCTGTTATTAAGATTCTTTAATAAATTTGGATCCATAGCTAAATCGCGTTCGCTCTCGAAAGAAGAGCTTGAGAAAACACTAGTGCCGTCAATACCATATATTTTGACGGATATGATATTGGGCTGATACATCTTGGCATTCAACATTAATTTATACAGGCTGGGCGATATGGGAACGAAGGAGGGGGTAAGGCCTCTAGTGTGATTATAAAGCATAGCTTGCACGCTGGAGTCTGCGATAATCTGCACGGTCAGCTCATCGAAGGTATACAAACGATAGTCGAGATTGACCTTGGATTGAGCCATAGTTTGATTAGTTAGGTGTACCAATTGGCTCTTAAGCTGTTGGTATTGGTAATAGCCGGTGTAAGCCATATAGAGAAGTACGGGTAATAGTACGGTGAGTGAGAAATAGTAGATCAGCTTGCTTCGCAATGTTTTATAAGGCAGCCATATTTTCAATGGGGGTAATGGATTGGACAAAGTCATATCGATATTCACCAACAGGCAGGCAAATTCTGAGAGCGGTCTACATATAAATCTAGCGAGAAAATAGGAGGCAATGCCTGCGATGCACAGACATATCAAACTAATCCATGCAGAATAAGAAAGAAAGTTGGATGGGGCAAAGGTGATTTTATCTAAGGGAATCTCGTTTACAATCTTCATACTCATCGAATTTAAAGAGCTGTAGGTAATCAGACTGCGAGTAGCTGGTAAGGTTGCATACCCTTGTGAATCCAGTTTATCAAAATTTATATTTGGTGAGTGGGCTGCCTCTGGCCATAAGACTCGATTCGAAGCATCAACTAAATATAAGCTTCCCTCACCCTGCTCTTTAGGCAGAATATCAGGAATCAAGCTACTGTTATATACGGTTATGATTATACCCTCTATCGTATGGTTGGCTCCGAATATTTTCTTCATCACAACTAATTGGTTGGACATAGCCGAATAGAGATTGCGCTGCTGATTATAGGACTCGTTAATCAGTGCACCCGGATTAAAGAACGAAGGAGCTGCTTGATCAATTAAATAAGGAGCTATAAGGGGATCTGCCATAAACTGAGCTAGATCAAGATCTTTGGAGTAAGTCGACTTGCTGCCGATAAGATTATGATAGGCAATACTGCTATTTCTGCCCAGAATCAAAACGCTGCCGACATGGTCTTTAGCTGAAAAAGTATTCCAAATGCTAGCTTGAGTAGCTCTAAATCTTTCTAATGCGGAGAAAGCCGATTCATCTAAGGGGGCTGTAATTTCTTGTTGTATGCTCGAACTGGAGTAAATGAAGTCCATCTTGATCTCATTATTACGAATAATAGCTTCGACGAACTCGTCCATTTGCTGAAAAGAATACAGGTCATATTCATACTGTGTTTTGGCTTCAATATGAGCCAGCACTTGCAAGGTGACGAAATAAACCAAGATAGATAAAATTGTGATTAGTAGAAGAGAGGTGCCAATGAGCTTCCCTTGGATGGTCTTGATGTGGTAATGGGAGAACCATTTCATTGGCGGTAGCTCCTCTCTATGGATCCACTTTATTCTTATACTCAATCGGTGTGTAATGGGTGATTCGTTTAAATGTATCTGTAAAATATTTAGAATTTGAATAACCTACCATGGCCCCAACCTCGTATATCTTTAAATCCGGCCTCCCCAGTAACTCCTTCGCTTTCTCTATCCTCAATTGCGTGACATATTCAATGAAATTAATGCCTGTTTGTTTTTTGAATTGAATACTGAAGTAAGTTGGGGTAACGAACACATGAGCGGCCACATCCAGTAGAGAAATTTTCTCTGTATAATTAGATTGAATATAGGCAAGAGCTCGGTTGATGAAAAGAGAAACGGCATGATCAATGCCTGGGTATGAGACCGGTAATTTTACTGGTGTCGGCCTTTCATCTAACTGTTGTTTGACTTGTTTAACCTGGCGTTCCAAATCAACAATATCTACTGGCTTTAGCAAATACCCGGATACTCCCGAGACAATAGCAGTTCGGGCATGTTCGAAATCCTTATAACCGGTTAAGATAATAACTTTACAATGCGGGAAGTGCTCATGGACATATCCACTTAATTCAAGTCCGTCCATTTCGGGCATTTTAATATCCGTCAAGATAAGATCTACCTTCATTTTCTCCAATAAGGACAGAGCTTCCAACCCAGTGGCTGCACTAGCGACTGCTTCAAAGCCATAGGACTGCCAATCCAAGGACATTAATCCATCACGAATGATCCACTCGTCGTCAACAATGATTAAAGGGTATAATTCTTTCAAAATGTCCTCCATCATGTGTGTCCTCCAGCAGTAATAATAAGAAAGAACGAAATGGATCTATTTTCATCGTACAGCGGAAAGTGAATTTTGACAATGAACTTAATACTAGAACGGTATAATACATAAAAATGCAGGACAAATATATAATATACCGCCTTGTTGTCAGGGGACTCAAATTACTATAATAAAGCTGCGTCAAAGATGAGGCCAACACCATAAGGGGGAAAAGAAAATGAAATTTTTTAAAATTTCTCTAATGCTATTAGCCATGCTGCTTCTTGTTGTTCTGAGTGCATGTGGCGGAGCTAATTCCAAATCTAAAAACAATTCAGAGGCTTCAAAAGATGCGGTGACAAGTTCACCTGCAGCTAGTACTCCAGCATCAGAAGTACCGAAAGCTGATCCAGTAACGATTTCTATGTATGTATGGGAAGGGATCTCCGACCCAGCTAAAGGCGGCAACTATGTTGGTGTCAAGGATGAGTTCGAGAAATTAAATCCAGATATAAAAATTGAGTTCAAAACCTTGGCAGGAACCGATGAAGACATCATGAAAAAGTTAGATGTATCGATGATTGCAGGGGATAATACCGATATCATCTTCCTCAAAAATCCAACATTTACCCAAAAATATACAGCTGCTGGCTTTCTGCTGTCGATGAATGAAACCGCTCAAGCACAAGGTTATGATTTAGAGAAAACGTATGGCAAGTATCTCAATAAAATCAAGGATAATGTTTACTCGTTACCCGTTGGTTTCTCCGGCAATATCCTTTACTATAACAAAAAAATATTTGATGATGCAAAAGTCGCATATCCATCTAACGATCTGACTTGGGACCAATACATTGAGCTTGCTAAAAAGCTGACAGATTCCAAAAAAGGAATCTATGGATCTTATATGCAGCCTTGGAATCACTATTTATATTTAACGGCAAGCCAGAAAAAAGTGCCAGCTTACAAGGAAGATGGCAGCTCCAATTTGGATGACCCTGCTTTCAAGGAAGCTTTACAGTTTTTTAATGATTTAAGCGCTGTTCATAAGGTGCAGCCAAATCGCGCTGAAATGATGTCCAAAAAATTAGATTGGGACGCTTTCACAACCGGCAAATTTGCAATGAACGTAGTAGGCGGATGGCAGATGGGGATTTTAAGCGATCAGACCACTTATCCACGTGATTGGAAGTTCGGGGTTGTA
>JACMJI010000429.1 GCA_014380705.1 Gorillibacterium sp.
ACTTGAATTTATTGAAACCCGGCGACACTGGTTTACGGCTAAAGTTCTTCATCATACGGAAGGTAACGTTCATATGTTGAACTTGGTTGAAGGGGAAGAAGCTATCGTTGAAAGCCCTGACGGGGCATTCGAGCCCTTCGTGATTCATTATGCAGAGACATTTATCGTGCCGGCAAGCGTAGGAGCATATACCATACGGCCGAGTGGCTTAGGGATGGGGCAAAAGTTGGCTACGATGAAGGCGTTTGTAAGATAAGTCGGGAATAAAAGGAGACGATCTCATGATTGGCATTGCCGTCGATTTTGGAGGAACCCATATCAAATTGGGACTTATGGAGCAGGATACCATTCTTGTGGATGCTCGTATTCCAGCTAATTCAGCTAATGGATTGCTTCCTAAACTTGATGAAGTAGAGAAAGCCATCAATAACATGCTGACATCTATTGGCCGTACGCTCAAGGATTGTGTTGGGATTGCTATTGCTATGCCGGGTATTGTTGATGCGCAGTATAAGAGGCTTCTTTCCATCAATGGGAAATATGAAGATGGACTTGAGTTTAATTTTTCACATTGGGTCTCCTCGCGTTTCGGCTTACCTCTTGTGCTGGAGAATGATGCCAGGGCTGCGCTGCTGGGCGAAGTATCTTATGGCATCGCCAAAGGCAGCAAGGATGCAGTTTTGGTTATTTTCGGCACAGGAATCGGAACAGCAGCGATGATTGATGGGGTTCTGCTCAGGGGAAAGCACCATCAGGCGGGTATTCTTGGCGGCCATTTAACAACTGATATTCACGGTGATCGATGCACCTGTGGAAATTTGGGCTGCGTTGAAGCACAATCCGGTAATTGGGCTTTGCCGAATCGTATAAGGAATCATCCAGATTATCATGATAGTGTTTTATCAGAAGTCGGTCTGTTGGATTATAAACAAGTCTTAGAAACTGCTCAAAAGGGGGACCGGGTTGCGAATCGAATTTTGGACGAACTTATCCTTCATTGGAGCGCCGCAATAATCAATATGATCCACGCATATGACCCGGATACCGTGATTTTGAGCGGAGGATTAATGAATTCTGCTGATTATTTACTGCCGCGAATCAGGGATCATGTATTAAAGCATGTCTGGACACCTTGGGGAAAGGTGGAGTTTAAAGTTGCTCCATCTCCAGAACAATCCGTTTTGTTGGGTCTCACAAGGCTGCTTTACGATAGTATTTTATCTTAAATAGAAGGGGGCATACGCCTATGTTTCTTCCTGGAATAAACATTGAAATCATGAAGGAGCCGCTTGGGTTTCGTTACGGCAAGGGAGTGTACGGTCCCAATCCAGAGCAGCGGACGCTGGATTCCATTCGCAGAAGTTTGCGGAATCCAGATTGTGAAGGCCCCGAAGTTGTATACAGCATTGCTATGGACGTAGCTGAGGAACGACATCGGCAGGAGCTTGAGGAGCGGATGTTGCTCTTCGGAATCGTGACCTATGCTCCAGGGAAGCTAGGAGATGAGCCGATCCGAAGCCAGGGCCACATTCATAGCATATCCACCCACAGTGGCTGGTCTCCCCCCGAAATGTACGAAATTTGGCAGGGTAAAGCTGTCATCTACATGCAGGAAACGGCGAAGGATCAGCCGGGTAGATGTTTCGCAGTATATGCAGAACCGGGGGACGTGGTTGTCGTGCCACCGAACTGGGCTCATGCTACGATCAGTGCAAATCCGGAAGAGGCATTGACCTTTGGGGCTTGGTGCGATCGGGATTATGGATTTGAATATGACGAGGTGCGCGCTCATCAGGGTCTGGCTTGGTATCCTCTTGTAAAGGAAGATAACAGTCTTACGTGGATGCACAACGATCGCTACAATTATTCAGCTTTAATCATCAAGAAACCCGCTGATTATAGTGATAGCCTAGGGATTGAGCATGGTGAACCGATCTATAAACAATTTGAAAGGGAACCAGGACGGTTTCAATGGGTTTCTAAACCCCAATTAAAACAGAAGATATGGACAAATTTTACTCCATGAATAATTAATTTTGGGAAGAGGGATAGGACATGATTGAGAATCCAGTGTTTTATAATGCCGAGGAAGGTTACTTAGAAGGACAAGGAGTTTCCCAAGCGGTTCGTTGCATAAAGGATTTAAAGGGTGTTTTTGCAGATGATGTAGCCTGGAATTTAATGGATTCGGACAAGGCAGTATATCAAGTGGAAGTGCATGACCGGTGTGGTGAGATTGAAGGGGGATTATTATTTGGGATCAGCCTTTTATATCCTGGTAAAGTGGGAAACGAATATTTTATGACCAAAGGCCACTTTCACAAAAAGCTTGATCGAGGGGAGTATTATTGGGGAATTCAAGGAGCCGGATTATTGGTGCTAATGGATGAAGAGCGGAGAACCTGGACGGAAAAGGTTTTTAAGGGTAGCTTACATTATATTACAGGTCATGTTGCTCATCGTTTGGTCAACGTTGGGGAAGAGAAGCTAATTGTTGGTGCTTGTTGGCCATCAGATGCAGGTCATGATTATGAAAGCATTCAACGGGATGGCTTCGGAATTCGAGTATTTGAACAGAATGGGCAAGCTGTCCTTATAGAACAAATGCTTGAAAATATTGTTGATTAAATGGTTAAGATCATGAGACATTACATTGCGCGGAACGGCAACTATCCGAAAATCGTTATGACATAACAATCTGTTAGGGTGACTCCCTTCCGTCACTTTACTTTGCATGCATCTCATAGCTATAATTAATTTATGTAGTTTTTGCTGAATTGTAGGAGTTGTTCGAGAATGCTGTCATATCAACGCAAGCAGGCTATTATTGAATACATGGAAACGAATGGAGCAATATCCATAAGCGAACTAAGCGAATTGCTGACAGTGTCGGATATGACGATACGACGGGACTTGAAGCTTTTGGAAATGGAAGGCTTAGTTAAAAGAACTCACGGGGGGGCAATCCGTACACAAGTCACTCCTCATGAGTTGCGATTTGAAGAGAAGAAAGGGTTCCAACAGGAGCGTAAGGTACGGATCGCCAAGTTCGCTGTGGAGCATTTCGTGTCGGATAATAGTGTAATTCTACTTGAGGGTGGTACGACCGTATCCTGCATGGCAAATTCCTTACATCCCTTTCGAAACTTGACTGTCGTTACAAATGGATTAAATACACTGGCTATATTGAAGCGAATGACGCCGTATTCATCTATTTTAAGCAGTGGTGGGATGCTAAGGGATATATCACATACTTTTGTCGGTCCTCTTGCGGAGCAGTTTTTTGCCCAGATCCATGGGACGCATGCCTTCTTTTCTGCCAGCGGATATACGAGGGAACAGGGCTTTACGGACCCAAACATGCTGGAGTGTCAAGTCAAAAAAGCGATGAGACGTGCTGCCAAACGAAGCATTATGTTAATCGACTCTACTAAATTTGGGAATCTGGCGCTGCTCACTACATTCTTGCTCAAGGAGATGGATGTCGTTATCACGGATGATGGTGCACCGCAGGATGTGTTAGAGCATCTGCAGGATTCAGGAATTCAGGTACATGTGGTTTGAGGTACGGACGACTAACCCGATAATTAATCATCGTTGGTGCCTTTCGC
>JACMJI010000430.1 GCA_014380705.1 Gorillibacterium sp.
AGGGTACAGACATAGAAAAGTAAGAGAGGTGGAGCATCAAATGAAAACCATTGTACCGACAACATCGTTTAATACAATAAGAAAGCAAAGGGGATTATGGACAAGAGCATGGAAATATACATCGCTTACCATTTTGGCTCTTCCAGGAATCCTCTTTCTATTAATCAATAACTATCTGCCGATGTTGGGTATCTTTGTAGCCTTCAAGGATCTGAACTATGCGAAAGGGATCCTCAATAGTGACTGGGTAGGCTTCCAAAATTTCAAATTCCTCTTCGCAAGCTCAGATGCTTACGCAATCATCAAGCATACGGTTCTCTATAATTTTTCGTTCATCATTCTTAATACTCTACTGGCGATTATGGTTGCCATCTTGCTCAACGAGGTGAAGAGTCGTTATCTGATTAAATTTTACCAAAGCACCATACTGCTTCCTTATTTCGTATCCATGGTTGTCGTTGGATACCTGGTCTTTGGATTCCTCAATCCAGAGTTAGGTTTCGTAAACAAAGCAATACTTGAACCGCTAGGCAAGGAAGGGATCATGTGGTACGCAGAACCAAAATATTGGCCATACATCCTGACGACAGTAAATACATGGAAGTCAGTTGGTTACCTAGGGGTTGTATATCTGGCAGCCATCGTTGGAATCGATCAAGAGTTTTATGAAGCTGCAGTCATCGACGGGGCGGGAAAATGGAAGCAGATGACAAAAATTACCCTCCCGCTTATCATCCCTATTATCATCATCATGACACTTCTGGCTGTAGGTCGGATTTTCAATGCCGACTTCGGGCTATTCTATCAGGCTACAATGGCATCTGGGATGATTAAATCAACGACGGACGTTATTGACACGTATGTTTATAACGCTCTAATGATAAGTGGAGACACTGGTTTGGCATCCGCTGCAGGCTTGCTACAAGCGGTTGTTGGTTTCATCCTTGTCGTTTCCGTGAATCTGATTGTTAGAAATATTAGTAAAGAAAACGCATTGTTCTAGGGGGGCTATAAATGATAAAACGAACGAATCCATTGATCCATATCATCTTGATCCTCGGTAGTTTAGCTAGTCTGCTCCCATTTTGGTTGCTGCTGATGGTTTCCCTGACTAGTCAGGATTACATTACCCTACACGGCTATTCTTTTCTGCCCAAGCAGTTCGATATCGCAGCGTATCTATATTTATATCATGACGCCGAACAAATTCTGCGAGCTTACTCCGTTTCCATCATCGTTACTGTAGTTGGGGTTGTCATTAGTCTATTTATTACTTCCGCGTTGGCCTATACGATTTCTCGCAGAGATTATCCGTTTCGAAGTATTCTTAGCTTTTACGTCTTCTTCACGATGTTATTTGGCGGAGGGCTGCTCCCCTGGTACTTGGTCTACACGCGCTTACTACATGTTCAGGACACCTTGTGGGCACTCATTCTTCCCGGTCTACTAAGTGGATTTAATGTGCTGATCATGAGGACCTTCTTCGCCAACAGCATACCGCCTGCTCTTCTAGATTCCGCTCAGATTGACGGAGCCGGGGAGTACCGGACTTACTTTAGTATCATTCTTCCTTTATCTTTACCAGTTATCGCTACCATCGGTTTGTTCGTTACCATCAGCTATTGGAATGACTGGTTCACAAGCTTGGTGTTCATCAACGATACTAAGCTGTACAGCCTGCAGTATTTCCTTAATAAGACGCTGATGAACGCCACGTTCCTCGCCGCCTTGGCCAATAACCAATACGCTTCATTAATCCGGCCTACTGCACCACTAGAATCCATCCGAATGGCTATGGCAATCGTTGCAATTGGGCCCATTGTTCTCGTCTTCCCGTTCGTACAGAAGTACTTCGTCAAAGGCCTCACGATAGGCGCAGTTAAAGGCTAACCCCGGCAAAGCCGGTTTAGTATATAAAAACAAATTTATAGGGAGGTTTATTGCATGAGAAACACAAATAAGACGATTGCTGTTTTGTTATTTTCCATTCTTACAGCAGGGACTGTCATGTCTGGTTGTTCAAGCTCCAAAACCGTTGAGTCGACGAGCAGCCCCAGTCCCACGCAAAGCACTACAGAACAATCAACCGCTCCTGTTAAAGAAGCTTTGAAGCCCTATGAAGTGGTTATGGTCTATCCTGACGGACCACAGAAGGATTTGCAAAAAGTTAACGATGCGATGAACACTTACTTGAAAGAAACTTACCCGGATCTGAATGCCACTATTAAACTAAATCCTATCGACTGGAGTGCATGGGGCGACAAAACCAACCTGATGTTTGCATCTAATGAGAAGTTTGACCTCATTTTTACGGCAAGCTGGTTCGGATTCGAAGGCGTGTATAACAAAGGCGCCCTTCTCCCTCTAGATGATCTACTATTAGAGTACGGTCAGGACATTGAAGCAGTAGAGAAAGAATTCCACGATGGAGCAAGACGAAAAGGAAAGATATACGGTATTCACACACACCAGGAACTTGGTGGTCTCCAGGGTATTGCCTTTAGCAAGGAGCTTGTGGACAAGTACAAGTTTGATCTCACCACGATCAAGAAGATGGCAGACCTCGAGCCAATGCTTAAAGTAATTAAAGAGAATGAACCCGGAGTTACTCCAGCTGTTGGACCAAACTTCCCTTTAGACTGGTATTTTAAATCAGGTCACATGGATAATGCTATGGAGCCAATCGGCTTATATCTTGGTGAGGATGCAACAGTACGTGACAACACATTTGTCAACATGTATGAAACACCTCTCTATATGGACCTAGCTCGTATGACTCGTAGTTGGTTTAAAGCTGGATATATTAACAAGGATGCCACGACCCAAGGTTTAGATGTTTGGGCCAAGTTCAAAGCCAAGAAAGCATTTGCCTATATTGGAACGGATATGGAAATTCTTAAGGACGTTAATTCTCCGCAGTTGATGGAGGGTAAGTCAAAGAGTCTTGGCGTAGATATCATCCAACTTCCTTTGACTTTTGATCAACTCCGTACCGGCAAGCTGTCTGCTACAATGCAATCCATTTCCGGGACATCTGAAGATCCAGCCCGTGCGATGCAGGTTCTAAATCTGTTCTTTAAAGACAAAAACATGCTGACTTTGTTCAATTTCGGTGTCGAGGGTACCCATTATGTGATGAATAACGGCCAAATTGATCAACCGAGCGGGATCACGCCGCAAACAAACCCGTTCTACCATGACAACATGTGGCAGATCGGAAATCAGATGCTGAACTACACCCGTGTTGGTGAAGATATTAACAAGTATCAAAACTACGAAAAGTTTAATGAATTTATATCCTCAAGACCATCCAATATGCTCGGATTTACTTTTGACTCGGAGCCTGTGAAGAATGAGCTTATTGCTATGGACAACATTAGAAAAACATATGACCCGGGTTTTACCACAGGTCAATTGGATCCTGATAAAGAAGTCCCGAATATGATTAAGAAGCTGAAGGCGGCTGGGCTGGACAAAGTCATGGCTGAAACCCAAAAGCAATACGACGAATGGCGCAAAGCAAACGGCAAGTAAAGTCGTCCTTGTAAAAGGATTAAGAAGGGGACGTAGTCTATGGACTATGTCCCCTTCTTTGTTGCTCTATCAGACTTCCATGCCGCTTGGGCGGCACCACGGATGAATGAAAATGTTCGTTTTTTATAAGGATGTATAAATATCTAAGGCAAAGGGAGGATTATAAGATGAGTGCAGGGAGTCAGGTAATTTGCTTTGGAACAGTCGCAATTAAAATCGGGCCAGCAGGTCCTAATCAGGCGGTTTTTGATGAACGGCTTCCTTATTGGGATAAAGCCGTCGTGCTTGATGGCTTCTACCAAGCCGGTGGAGGACGTGAAGTGAAAGCAGCGACCACCTGCCGTATGGTCTGGCACGAAAAGGGGATAAGTATCCTCGTCATCTGCGAGGATCGTTTACCTTTGAGCCCATTAAATGGGGAAGAGAAGACAGAATTACGAAGACCCGAAGAGATTCATGTCGCCTTCCATACGAATAGTATGGGGTTCAACACTTTCCTACGCGTTAAAGTAGGGGATCAGGGAGATTCAGTCGCTGCCCGAAAGACCGTTCATCCGGAGGAGCTAGGAAGTGATGAGCACCGGGATTCCAGAGAAGAAGAACCTGTAACGGACTATTCATCCCAAGTGATTCGAGATTCAACGGGGTGGAAAGCATTGATCGAGATCCCTTGGTCCATACTTGGAGGAAAGCCGGAGACATTCTTCGGTACCCAAGTCATGCGCTGTCGACTGCATACGGAAGAGAACAGCACACCCTTTCCATTGGATTTGTATGTAAACTATACCCGCGAACTCTATGATCCTTTGATGTTTATGGAAGCAAGCTTGGCGGAAGAACCAGAGAATCGAATCGGTCAAACCATGCTAGAGACACTCCCTTCGGGGCGGCGACTGTGGCAAAGACCAGTGAAGCTTGTTTGGCCAACGAACGAGGAACGACACTTGCTTGCTGATTTACAGGACAATTTAGCGGACCCCACGTCGCCTGACAACCTGGAGATTAGATTGCATCTGGCGGGGCGATGGCAGGATCTATTGACACTAGAGGGCTTCGACTTCTTCTACAATATGGCAGCCTCCTACCCATGGCCATTGGTTGAACCCTGGAGAGCCCGTCATCTGGTGAATTGTGCGCTTGCCCAAGGTGACGCAGCGAGTGCCTGTGTGGAAGCCGACCGATTCTTGCAGTTTCTGGGCAAGGCAAGCCGTTGGTGGTTCGCGGATGGTACACCAGGTAATATCCAGGAAAATACTTGGTCGAGCGTAGGCAGTCTTCTTCAGGTTCAGATTGAGGAATACAGCGCAAGCCTGACTTTCGGAAGCGAGGGACAGCAGACTAAGCATCGGCTAACGCTGTCGTTTCCTCAAGAAGGTGGTGTTCGCCTGACTGGGGACCATGAAGGATATTTCCACCCTTGTGGATTAACAAAGCTATCTGTAATAGAGCGATCAGCGGAGCTAACGCAAATCCGCAGCGGTCCATACACGGTGACGTTTATTTCTGGACCGGAATGGAGTCTGGATATCATTGGAAGCACGGGTAAAGCTGGCAGAGTCAGTATTAATTACAACTCTCTCCGCCTACTACTAGGAGAAGAGGGTCTCACTAAAGCTGTTGATCTTGCGCTCGACCTTCGAGAGAAGGAGGAGGTCTTCGGGTTTGGTGAACGTTTCGATGCTTTTTCTCAGCGGGGCAATATTCTAACTTTATGGCAAAGGGACGCCTGGGAAGGCTGTTTTGCCGGAATCCGCAATCAATCGTATAAGAATATACCTTTCTTCCATAGCTCCAATGGTTACTCTTTATTCTGGAACTCCTCTTACCGATTACGTGCTGACGTTGGCAAGGCAGAGACGGAGAAGCTTCGCCTGACGATTCACGGGCCAGTTCTCGATTTGTATGTATGGCCGGATTCTCCCCAAAAGGCACTTGAGGGATATACTCATTTAACGGGGAAGCCGCTATTACCCCCGAAGTGGGCCTTTGAGCCTTGGGCAGGAGGAGGAGGCAGCCGCTGGAAGGAAGGTCCACTCAAGAATCTTACGAAAGAAATGATCGGTGTGATGGATCGCTTCGAACGAGAAGATATTCCCCATTCTGCTCTATATGCTGAAGGTGCAGGGCCCGACGAAATGCTGTTTGCAGAAATGAATAAAAAGAAGATTAAAGTGCTGACCTGGGATTTCTCTGTCATCATTCCGTCCATGTTGGAGGCAATCGCAGAAAGCTTTCCAGAGGCAGATTGGCCGCTCCTGGATAATCCGGAGAGCAAAACTTTTTTTTCCAATGTCAATTATACGGACTTCACACATCCCCGTGCGATGGAGTTCTATCGTCTGCGTTGGAAGCCGAGACTTGATATCGGTTTTGCCGGTACGATGATCGATTTCGGTGATGTGGTAGCCGATTCGGCGATTTTTCACGATGGTCGCCGCGGACAAGAGATGCATAACTTTTACTATTATGACTATACAAAAGCTTACCAAAGGATGTTTGAAGAGCGGCGCGGCGATGATTTTGTCCTCTTCCAACGCGGAGCGGCTGCGGGATCCCAAGCCCATGCAGGATGTTTCGCCGGAGATCATCCCTCCAACTTCCCCGGGATGACGGCAGCTCTCCGCGGAGGATTAACGATCGCAACGTGCGGCTTTCCTTTCTGGGGAAGCGATATTGGCGGCTATGATGGACACCCCTGCGAAGAAGTTTATGTACGCTGGGTGGAATGGGGAACCTTTACACCGTTCATGCGGTTCCATGGAACCTCCCCCAGGGAGCCGTGGATTTATAACGAAGCAACGGTTCAGCTTTACAAAAAATACGCATGGATTCGTGAAAACCTGTTGGATTACAGCTACTCCGCAGCCGTTCATGCTCACCATACAGGGGAGCCGATGATGGTCCCCATGGCGATGGCTTTTCCCAACTACCCGGAGATTCTATCATGCGATGATCAATATTTGTATGGGAGTGATCTTATGATCGCGCCTGTTCATGAGGAAGGGGGCTGCCGTCGCCTTCAGCTTCCACCGGGAAAGTGGACTCATCTATGGAGTGGAAAAACGACTTGTGGTCCCGAGGATATTCAGCTTGAGGTTCCCTTGGGTGAGATCCCCGTCTACCTTCGTTCGGGGGCAACTCTCCCCGTCCGCTTAAGCGAGTCATTGCAATTAGGGGAAAGTCTGTCGCAAGGCAGCCTAGACGCTTGGATCCTAACTCCCCCAGAAGCTAAAATTGAGCAGGTGCGGTGGTTGGACCGGGACTGCTCCGTCCAGGTGACTTTGGTACCCGTTGTTGGGGGCTTCTACATGGAGGTTACGGAGGGAAGAGCAGTTCAAGCACTGGTCGTGTACGGTATGGAATGGCAGGCAAAGGAAATTGTTCTTAACGGAACCGCAGTACCCCACATAACGGCAGAGACCTCCGGTAACGGCTGGTACGTGGATGAGAACCGAACGATTCTACGCATGGTAGCGACAGGGAGCTTTCGGGTTGAGTTTATGGGTTAGCATCAGCAGAACGCTCCATTCTCCGCACTTAGGCTGACTAGAACGCTATGAAGCTCCCGAATTCTCATGTTGGTTCGTGCTCTTTTGAAATGGCATCCTCTAATTAGAGGATGCCATTTCCATTTCAAGCACCATGTAAACGCAAGGTCAACATGCAAACCCACTTCGGTTTCTTTTGCAGCCATTTCCATAAAAAGTCATAAAATGATCTACTAAAGGTCACAAAGCGAGTGGATTAATTTTCCTTACACAGGTTAAAGTTGGCATGTGGTGAAATATCACAAATATTGATTGGGAGGGAAATGAATTGAAGGGAAAATGGAATTTAAAAAAGTTCGCTTTGTCGTCCTTAGCTCTCGTATTGATACTCTCCACACTCCTCTTTACCGTTCCACAAGAAGCAAGTGCTTTTACAACGTCTGATGCCGACGCCGCTATGACAGCATTCAATAACAAGTTTTACAACACTTCAAGTCACTGGTTTTACTTCAATACAGACCGGAACAGTGATCAAAATTTCTGGGTGGAGGCCCATCTCTGGAACCTCGTTATGGATGCTTATCAAAGAACTAACAATTCTTCCTATCTAACGCAGATGACGGATATGTACAACGCCTTAGTTTCGAGGCACGGCCATAACTGGACTTCGAACAGTTGGAACGATGATATTATGTGGTGGACGCTAGCTGCGACTCGGGCTTATCAGATCACGGGAACGGTAGTATATCGCGACGATGCAAAGACCAATTTGGATTGGATTCTGAACAACCAGATGGACAACACATTAGGCGGGGGCGTATGGGAGCACAACGACAGCCACTACGATAAGAACTCCTGCATAAACTTCCCAACCATAATTGCAGCGGTTAACATGTCAACGATTATGAACGATAATACGTATTTAACAAAAGCACAAGAAATCTATACATGGGCCAAATCGCATCTTACCGACGGCAACGGCAAAGTATACGATGCCGTAAGAACAGATGGTACAACCGACTATGGTTCTTCTCATTATAATCAAGGAACCTTTATTGGAGCGGCTGTCGCGCTTTATAAGAAAACGGGAACAGTCAGCTACTTGAACGATGCAATCGCGGCGGCGACCTGGACCAAGAATAATTTAGTTGAATCCAACGGGGTCTTGTATTATGAAGGGGGCTACACTGACCTTCAAGGCGGCAAGCTGATCTTTCTTGAATATTTGAATCGCTTAATCGTGGATGGTGGACGCACAGAGTTCAAGCAATGGTTCATCGACAACGCCCAGGCAGCATGGGATCATCGCAACAATGAGAACCTTGTGTGGGGCAACTGGAACGAACAAACGACCGGCGGCTTCAACTCATGGGCAGCAGCCCCTGTTGTGGCAGCATTAAACCTACTGGGTTCGGGTACTGCGTCAGGGACAAACAATGCAATCACAATCATCAACCCGGGATTTGAGTCGGGCAACATCAATGGCTGGGGGGAGTGGCACCCGAGTGGACAGACAGCGATGTACGGGGTAGATTCTAACGACGTACACAGTGGAAGCTACAAATTGTATTTCTGGAATGCAGCCCCCTATCAACAGAGTATCCACCAGATAAGAACAGGATTAGTCAACGGTTCTTATACGCTCAAGGCATGGGTGAAAGCAACCGCCTACGGCGACACCCCTACCTTTTGCCGAATGGAAG
>JACMJI010000431.1 GCA_014380705.1 Gorillibacterium sp.
ACCTAATGCCGCGCAGCTTCAAGCGGTGAGGTTTGACAGAAAATCCTCATCCCGATACACGTCTCTATCTATTTGTATTTCCTGATCTAGGCTCGGTAGCTCAGTCGGTAGAGCAGAGGACTGAAAATCCTCGTGTCGGCGGTTCGATTCCGTTCCGAGCCACCTTTACTGTATTGGGAGGCTTAGCGAAGCGGCCAAACGCAGCAGACTGTAAATCTGTTCTCTGACGAGTTCGGTGGTTCAAATCCATCAGCCTCCACCATTTTTATTATGAGACATTAGCTCAGTTGGTAGAGCACCTGACTTTTAATCAGGGTGTCGTAGGTTCGAATCCTACATGTCTCATCTCATATATAAGCAGGGCTGCCTAACGGTAAACGTTGTGGCAGCCCTGCTTTTTTTGTTGTAATTATTATTCAATGGATTATAGAATCCTCGATTTCTAAAAAAAGGTATAACCCCGTTCACCAAGGGAAGGATAACTTAAAAAAGAAACGGAGGGAATGCCGTGCTCTATGCGATTCCCCTGTTCATCGGAGCGGGGATTGTTCTGTTTTTAGTTCCCTTTATTCGCCAAGCAGCCATTCATATTGGTTTTGTGGATCTGCCCGGAAATCGTAAAATCCACGTTCATCCCGTACCATTAATGGGTGGAATTGCGATTTATGTCGGAGTTGTGGTTCCTATGCTGCTCTATGCTGGATGGACGGCTCAGACGAAAACGGTATTGGTTGGGGGAACGATTCTTGTCATAACTGGGCTATGGGATGATTGGTACAAAACAAAAGGCAAGGATTTCCCTGTATGGCCGAGACTAATCATTTATTTAATGGCTGCCACAGTGCCACTCTGGTTTGGGATTGAAATCGTCGGGCTGATGGGTTTAAAAAGTATCATATATTTTCCCCAGCTCTTGGCATGGATTGCAACCATAGTGTGGGTATTTGCCATCTCCAATATGATTAACTTTATCGACGGCGTAGATGGCTTGGCATCAGGAATTGTGACGATTGCCTCCGCTGCGCTACTCATTGCCGCCTTATGGCAGCACCAGCAGGAGCCTGGAATTTTGGCTGCTATTATATGTGGGGTTTGTATCGCCTTTCTAACTTTTAATTTTTACCCAGCAAGAATTTTTATGGGAGATGCTGGGGCGATTTTTCTTGGTTATTCCATTGCGGTGCTTTCAGTGAATGGCTCATTTAAAAGTGCAACGGTACTCTCTATCCTGATACCCATTCTTGCGCTAGGAGTACCCATTTTGGATACAACTGTTGTTTTCATGCGGAGGCTGTTGCGCGGTGGAGGGCTGCATAAAGCAGATAAGCTTCATACCCATCATATGTTAATGCGCTGGGGACTCACACAAGCCCAGACCGTTGCTTTCATGTATTTAATTGAGATAGCATTCACTCTTTTGGCTGTCATTGTGCTTCTTTCCTTTCGGAGGTAGGTCTTTTCTCCTTGTACATAAGGGTGTTTTTTGTGCTTTTACCCCGAAAATATTTCTTTTTACGCGTATATTGGAGTATTATGGGGAAGAGAACAGGAGCGAGGGGCAGATTATGGACTGGGAGAAGCTTGCCATTCAATTGAAACAGATACTCGGTTCGGATGTTATCGTACGCGGAATCTCGCTAGAAGATTGGAAGAAGGCTTCTGGTGAACATAAAGATCAGGTACTCGCTAAAGAAGTTAAACTGGAGGGTTCCTTGACTTTTTTACTGGAGTCGTCCATACCCGCAACATCATCCCAACAAGTGCTTGTTATGACTTTAGGGACGATCGAACTTAAGCCGCTAGAACGCAGTCTGGTAGAGCTTGCAATAGAGACGGCACGAACAGCAGAACGGCCTAAGATTGGCTCTCCTTCAGCTGAGGAGGAGCGTAAATCATTACTTGTACGCGATTGGTTTCAACATCAGCTTGAGATAGGTAATACGAATACAGAATTGACGGAGCCCCTTGCTTCCCAGCTTGGTTTCTATAAAGCCAGAGTTCCCTTTTTACTTAATGGGGAATTTTCAGGGGCGGATCAGGTTTCTTATCGAGATTTGAAGAAGCTCCTCGAGTCTTTTTTTGATACGGAAATTAACTTGATTCCCTTGATGGATAAGGAATGGTTAATCTTCGCGCCGGAGACGCTTCTATCCGAAAGCTTTGGAGAAGGGGATACGGAGGAGACTGTAGAGGAAACCTTGACTTCCATTGCCGAGGGCTTATATGAGATGCTCTCCAATGAATGGTTGGGGGAATGCCATTTATCTGTGCACTATCCGGTCATACCTGCGAAGTTTCTGTTATCCGCTGCATTGTCTCTTCGAGAAACGATTTTACTGGGAAAAGCTTTTCATGTAGGCACTAACATCCATTTTCCATGGCGGCAGCATATGGAGAAACTTCTCTATGCTATACCAGAAGCGGAGAAGAACCTGTTTATTAATCAGGTTTTTAAACGGGGCGATCCTGTGCTCGAAAGGGAGATGTTGTCTACGCTCGAAAGTTTTTTTGATCTGGAATGTAATGTTAGTGAGACTGCCAAAATATTATATATTCATCGGAACACTCTTCTATATAGACTGGACAAATTTAAACAAGAGACAGGTCTTGATGTTCGGTCCTTTAATGATGCTGTCCTAATTAGGATTGCAGTACTATTGTATAAATTCACGAAAAGGCAGTAAGTTTTTTGTAGGGAGTGTACATAGTGTTTTGTTCTGGTCTGAGTTATCATATAGTTATAAACAGAACAATTATTTATTCGGGAGGAATTAAGCATGGCAGGTGTACGTTTGCATCATATCGTCAAGAAATACCCGGGTAACGATGAAGCAACAGTTAAAGATTTTCATTTAGATGTTCAAGATAAGGAATTTCTCGTTCTGGTCGGCGCGTCCGGCTGCGGTAAATCCACCACGCTTCGTATGATTGCTGGTTTGGAAGAAATTACGGAAGGCGAATTGTATATCGGCGACCGTTTGGTCAATGATGTAGCACCGAAAGATAGAGACATCGCGATGGTGTTCCAGTCTTACGCCCTGTATCCGCATATGAACGTTTATCAAAATATGGCATTTGGATTGAAGCTTCGTAAATTCAAAAAAGCAGACATCGACGCTCGCGTTCGTTCTGCTGCTAAGACTCTCGACATTGAGCATTTGCTTGATCGTAAACCAAAGGCTTTGTCTGGTGGTCAACGCCAACGTGTCGCTTTGGGACGCGCAATTGTTCGTGAGCCACAAGTGTTCTTGATGGATGAGCCTCTTTCTAACCTTGATGCTAAACTCCGCGTTCAAATGCGTGCAGAGATTAGCAAGCTTCACAAACGTCTCGGTACGACTTTCATCTACGTAACGCATGACCAGACGGAAGCTATGACCATGGGTCAGCGGATCGTTGTTATGGAGAAAGGGATCATTCAACAAGCAGCTACACCGGAAGAAATCTACAACCACCCGGTTAATATGTTCGTTGCAGGCTTCATTGGTTCCCCATCTATGAACTTCCTATCTGGTAAAATGGTTGAAGAAGGCGGCGCACTCCACTTCAAAGCACAAGGCTGTGACCTTGAAATGCCAGAAGGCAAAGCTAAAATTCTTCGTGCTAAAGGCTATATCAACAAAGAAATGATCTTAGGCGTACGTCCAGAAGATCTTCATGATGAGCCTATCTTCTTGGAAGGGTCTCCGAAGTCTATTGTCAATGCCCACATTGAAGTTTCGGAAAACCTTGGTTATGAAATGTATCTCTACATCATCGGTATTGGACCTGGATCCGTTATCGCTCGTGTTGACTCTCGTTCAGGTCTGAAGGACGGCGCAAACATTCGTTTAGCCTTCGATATGAACAAGGTACATTTATTTGACAAAGAGACTTCCGAGTCGATCCTTTTGGAGAAATAATTTCTTAGCAGCAATAGAAGGGTCAGCCATTCGGCTGACCCTTTCCTTATTACATCAGAATTTATAATTTTTTGAATAAGGTGGATTCTGATTCCACATCGGTAAACGCACGGCGCCAAAGGACGCCGAAAGGCGTTTATCCTTGTTACATAAGTTTTGTTGTTTTATAAAGGTTCCTTCAGATGCACATCATTAAACGAAGGGCATGTTGATTTAAAGAGGCAATTCCATTACGATGTTATTATTGTATACAAGAAGGAGTATGCCATATGGCTAAGAAAGTTAAGGTTGCTGACCTCGTTAAACATTTCAAAATGGAAGTCATTTGTGGTGAGGAAGGCTTAAAGCGTCCCATTACGGTATCCGATCTCTATCGACCAGGATTGGAGATTGCAGGTTATTTTAATTATCACCCGAGTGATCGGGTGCAGATTCTTGGTAAAACCGAATTGACCTTTGCGGAGACACTTGCTGAAGAGGATCGTCAGGATCGTATGAATCGTTTGGCATCTTCACCAGATACACCTTGTATTGTTGTAAGTCGGAGTCTTCCTGTACCAGAGCAGTTGGTAAGGATGGCAGAAGCCAACGGTCTTCCAATTCTGAGAAGCCCCCTGGCCACGACAACACTAATTGGTCAAACCACGGATTTTCTAGAAAGTAAGCTTGCACCCTCGACAACAATCCATGGTGTTCTGGTTGATATATATGGAATAGGCTTGCTCATCACAGGAAGCAGTGGTATCGGCAAAAGTGAGACAGCGCTTGAGCTTGTTAAGCGAGGACACCGACTTGTTGCCGATGATGCCGTGGAGATTCGCCAGACTGCGGAGAGTGTGTTGATCGGTAATGCACCGGAGTTGATTAAACACCTTCTTGAAATTCGTGGCGTCGGCATTATTAATGTGATGACCCTTTTTGGTGCGGGCGCTGTACGCAGTAATACCAAAATCAACATGGTGGTTAAGCTCGAGACGTGGCAGCAGGAGAAGCAATATGATCGATTGGGTCTAGATGAAGAAACAACGAAAATCATCGAAACCGACGTTCCTTTGTTGACCATTCCCGTTCGACCTGGACGGAATCTTGCCGTTATAATTGAGGTCGGTGCGATGAACTATCGACTCAAGAGAATGGGCTTCAATGCGGCCTTGCAATTCACGAATAAACTAACAGAAAGTATTTCTGAGGGCTCGGATGACGACATGGAATAAGCTTGCTCCATGTAAAGCCTCTAAATGAAAGGAGTTTGAATTATGGCAGTGGTAATTGACAAGATTGCATTCTCTATTGGGGTACTTGATGTCACTTGGTATGGCATCATTCTGGCTTTGGGAGCACTTGGTGGACTTATTCTTGCCATCCGTGAAGGGAAACGCTTTGGGATTATCCCTGATTTTTTCATGGACTTGCTGCTCATAGGTGTCCCGTCTGCATTAGTGGGTGCGCGTATCTATTACGTGATCTTTCAGTGGGAGGACTATCGTGGAAACATCCTCGATGTGTTTAAGATCTGGGAGGGTGGCATCGCTATTTACGGCGCCTTAATCGGAGCATTCATCGGAACCTTTTTCTACATAAGAGCAAAGGGCTACAGTTTCTGGCGTATTGCCGATATTTGTGCACCAGGACTGCTGATTGGGCAACTGATCGGTCGTTGGGGAAATTTTATAAATCAGGAAGCGTACGGCGGACCGGTAAAAGAGAGTTTCCTCCAGGATACACTGCATCTTCCGAACTTTATTTTCAATCAAATGTTCATTAAGGGGGAGTATCACCATCCTACCTTTCTATATGAATCTTTATGGAACTTGCTTGGATTGCTCCTCTACTTCTGGTTGAGAAGAAGGAACTTTTTCCGTTCGGGAGAAGGACTGCTTAGTTATTTAGTCTGGTATTCGATTGGACGGTTCTTTATTGAGGGCCTGCGGACGGATAGCTTGGCTTTTGCTGGGCCAGATTGGTTGGCCTCTACAATGAATGCTTTATGGTCACCTATGACGGTCCTCTTTGAGCAAGGAGCAATGGAGGTCGGGAAGAATGTCCGCAGTTCACAGCTTGTAGCCATCCTGCTGATTGTTGGTGCTATTGGTTTAATGGTTTTCCGTCGAGTCAAAGGGTACTCTCATGAGTGCTACAGCGACCCCATTGTGTCCACCAAGGAACTTCCCGCAGCAGCAGATCCTGCTGAAACTACGCAAGTGGAAGAAGCCGAGGATACGAAAACAGCTCAATCATTGCCACCACAGGCGTTTGGGGTTGGCGAACCTGACGTACAAAGAGAAGTAGATGCTGATCCTGAAATGGATCAGATTGAACACTCATCAGAGGAAGCAAACTCGAGAGGTGCCGACTGACGCACCATTATCAGTAGACGCAGATGATTCAGATAAAAACGAATAACGTCCTTTAACAGTAGACGCAGATGATTCAGATAAAAACGAATAACGTCCTTTAACAGTAAACGCAGCGCGTTTACTGTAGGGGCAATGAATTAACCGTTAAGCAACTCTTGGTTCTGATATAGTAAAAGGGATGGGTAGCTCATAAGAGCTACCCTTTCTGTAAACGAACCCGTCTTTAGCGGAAGGCACAATCCAAGAGGTCATTATAAAGCTTCAATAATTATCGAAATGTAAGGAGCGAAGGACATGATCGACACTGTACTTTTTGATTTTGATGGCACAATTGTAGATACTAACGAGCTAATCATCTCCACCTTCCTGCACGTTCTTGAGGGAAAAACCCCCGAACCCATCACACGGGAGCATATTGTACCGAATATGGGTAAACCGCTCGTAGAGCAGCTTCTTCTGTTCTCAGGCCGCGAGGAAGTGGATGACTTGGTTGCAGCCTATCGCGAATATAATCTTAGCGTGCACGATGAGATGGTTCGAGAATATCCCCATGTGCTGGAGGTGCTCCGCTTGATGCACAAGAATGGCATTAAGCTCGGTGTTGTCACCAATAAGATGAAGATGACAACCGATAAAGGGCTAGCGTTGTTTGGACTCCAGAAGTATATGGATGCAGTCATTACGATGAATGAGGTGAAGGTTGGCAAGCCTGATCCCGAGGGTGTAAGACTAGCGGTTGAATGGCTTCAATCAGATCCGGAGAAGACTTTAATGGTGGGAGACAGCGAATACGATCTTCAGGCTGCAAAACGGGCTGGGGTGAAGTCTGCAGGAGTCGCCTGGTCTTTAAAAGGGGAAGCACACTTGAACCAATATCAACCTGATTATATGCTCCACGATATGCGGGACCTACTCCAAATTGTCGGTATAAATGAGGGATAAATGAGGGATAAATGTGAGTGAAAGAAAATTAAATCATTATCCAACAACAGGCCCCAATGCTTTATGGCAGGTTTATCGAACGGTGAGTAAATGGAAGGCGATGCGAAATTTTATTTTCATTCAAATTTCGCGCTACTCGCCCTCTTTGCGTTTTAAAAACTGGATCTATCGGAATATCCTTGGCATGAAAGTGGGAAAATGCACATCGTTTGCGCTTATGGTGATGCCGGATATTTTTTTCCCTGAGCTAATCTATGTGGGGGATAACTCCATTATTGGATATAACACAACGATCCTCTGCCATGAATACTTAATTCATGAATATCGCTTAGGCGAAGTACATATTGGTGCAAATGTGATGATTGGTGCGGGAAGTATCGTACTTCCAGGGGTGACAATTGGCGATGGAGCGGTGGTTGGAGCAGGTTCGGTTGTCCATCGAAATGTAGAAGCTGGCAGCTTTGTCGTTGGAAACCCACTACGCGTGGTCCGTTCTGGCACTGATGGGAAATCAAACGGGCTTAACCCAAAGGATCAAGCTTAGGAATTTGTCACAAGTAGGATTGACGGGTATAAGGGATCATGATATAGTTACAAACATAAATTTACTGTGCTTTGCTAATATGGTAGCACGTTAAAGTATTAACGCATTAAAGTATCTGTTTGTGAGGTGATGAAGTTGTCCAAGCCAAAAGGATTTGAGAAGCCCACAGGTGTCAAGGATTACGTCCCAGAAGTGGTAGATCGGCTGCGCAGAATTGAATCTCATGTTTTAAAGTGTATGGAAAGCTGGGGTTATCGCCAGATTATTACGCCTACACTAGAGTTTTATGATACAGTAGGTGCCGCGAGCGCTACGATTGATAAAAAGCTTTTTAAGCTGCTGGACCAAAATGGCAGAACATTGGTTCTACGCTCCGATATGACAGCACCAATAGCTCGTGTTGTCTCCTCCCTGCTTAAGGATGAACCCCTACCCCTGAGGTTAGCTTATCATTCAAACGTTTTTCGGGCTTTTGCAGAAGAGGCGGGTAAGGAATCAGAATTTTTTCAGACGGGTGTAGAACTTGTAGGTGATGGAACACCCGAAGCGGATGCTGAAGTAATCGCATTAGCTATTGCTTCTTTACAGGCCGCAGGGATTCACCAATTTAAAATTGCGCTTGGCCATCTAGGGTTTTTGAACGGGTTGTTTAACGAGACGCTTCCGGATCAAATTGACAAACAAAAAGCACTAAAAACAAGCCTGTTGAATCGAGATTATGTCCTATACCGCCGACTGTTGGCGCAGTACGAACTTGAACCCATGGTTTCGCAAAAGCTAGAGGGCATTCTTCACCTAAGCGGCACGGAGCAGATATGTGAACAAGCGCAAGACTTAACGAAAGACCCAATAGCT
>JACMJI010000432.1 GCA_014380705.1 Gorillibacterium sp.
CCTTTGATGTCATGACCCTGTGTCTCCATCATACGGATCCTGTTGGCACAGGTCTTTCGAAGCTCATTGAATGGAATTAACATGATAATTAACCTCCTATGATAATTGGATGATAACTTTAATTTCACATCGATCTTGATATTGAATCCTAGGGACCCGTACATCATCTGCCTGTTTAAAACCGATGCTCGTGATTAATTCTTCCTCTGCCCATGGCAGCCGCAGGTCGATAAATTCAGGAAGACGTTCTTTATTGTGAAAATGGATCGAAATGGTCAGTTCCTCGTCCGTTTGATGTGCAATCTCCACATCAACCGGACCAAAATGGGTTGGCAGCCGTAAAACATGCAAAGGCCGCTGCTCAGCCATCCAAGCCGCTGGGATGCCTTCGCCGATTACAAGCGTTTGTCCTTGCTCGTATGCTAGCATATCGCGCAGGAGAAGGAAGAACTCCGAGGAAACCCATCCGTGCGGTTGACGCGAAGGAAGCTTATACCAACCTTCAATTCTGCTCCAGAACTCTACGATGTCATGATTATCCTCTAGCCAACCGTACAGCCCCTTTACATCGTGGTGCTCTAGATAATGGTCCACACTCAGCCAAACCTTGTCACGATCCCCTACCCATAAGTAATTATGAGCCTGACCCAGTTCAAAATACTTCCACAGCGGCTCGGCTTTGTATTCCCCTTTTCCCTGAAGACGGACCTGTTGCCACCATTTCTCCATGTTCTCCAGAACATGGGCAGAGTCGGTAGAGAATGCCCTCGTCGGCCAGATCGCACACACCGTATCCCGTTCGTTATCCCCGAAATTGATGAGTGCATACCGCTTAAGCGCCTCCTTAAGGTCTTCCGCTTCTGCAGCGTAGTGCGCCGAATCCTCCGTTAGCCCAAGATCCTCCGCCATTTCGGCGACAGCCTGCAGCCCAAGATAAGAGAAGGCATTAATCCAGATAATTGGTCTATGCCAATCCATTCGACCAATGATGAGACCATCCTTCGCTGGCTCACAGATTAAATCCGTTTGCGCACTGTTCCGTTGATCGGGAACTCGCATCTCCACATCATCGTATAGGTATTCCGTTGTGTGACGACAGCGAATAATCCAATCTGCACGGTGACTTATGAAGGGATAAATTTCCTGCAGCCATGCCTTATCTCCAGTTAGGCGGTAATGTGTCAAGAATGGCCAAATGGCTTCTCCAAATGCGTCTGGCTCAGCGCCAAAGCCGCCTGCAAACAAATAATCCTTCAATTTGTCGAGCTGAAGCCGAGCCTCATCATGCAGACCGGCCTTATCGAGGGCGTTAATAATGTAGACACCATCTCGAAGCCAGAACAGCGGGTAGGTAATTGTTGCAATCCTCGGTTCATGATCCACTGCAGCGATAAGGAACTGTGCCAGTGTGGAGTAATACGCATTGCGGAATCTTTCATCTGGAACCTCCAGATCCGTCTGCCTCAATACTTTCTCCCAGTCACCTCTTACCTTCGCTAGTTTCGTCTCAAAGCTCCTTGCGTGATAGGCACGGAAGCTTTCCATATAGTCATGCTCCACGGGGTGAACATAAAAGTCGAATTCGTAGACCTGCTGTTCGCCTGGCTGCAGGAGAACCTCGTAAGCGAGGGCACCGCTGCAGCAGCCGGGTCGGCTCCAATCCTCATCCCATACTGAGCAATCAGACGGCAGGTGACCACTCCGTAATGGTACCGAGATTTCTTGCCCATGCTGGGAGTAACTGACCGCACCGAAGCGGTTGGCAGGTGTTTTTGCTAACAAAATGACTCTATTGTCTATTAAAACTTCCTTAGCGTCATAAGCCTCCCCACCCAGAACTCTAATACCGCCGCCCGCAGGCCCATAAGGACGAATGACGATATAGATGGTGCACTTCCGTTGGGCTTTTCCACCATTCTTTACTCGCACTTGCAACGAGTTTACAATGTGCTCTAGTCCCTTTACACTATCCGCTAGCAGCTGCTGCTCCACTTCAACTTGGTCAGCCGACCAGCCGCTATTCACAATTGGTAAGTAGCCCTTGTCCCAGCTCCATATCAGCTCTTCTCGTGCCATTATCTCGGGTGCATATAATTTAGCTGCATCATGGTCATAGACCCAAACACTGACTCCAAAGGTAGCTACCCCCGGTGAAAAGCTGCCTCCCGGTTCAACAAACGTCTTACGATGGTCTCGTGTGTTCGCAACTCCGATGACCGTGTGTTCATCCGAGCGGGGGGCGATCCATTCTGGATGTGCTTCCAAAAGTAATTTGAGTCGACTCATCATGAATTTCCTCCTTGGCATACGTATCGACTTCAGCATAACGTCTGAGCCTTGCTTTGACATTGGCTAAAAGTAAGACCTCTTTATCCAAAGGAAAGAAAAGCCCCTCTGGCCTAAGTGCTAAATCACACTCGTCTGAGGGGCTTGTTGGATAACGGTTAGAACAAATCTTTTTTTGCTTCGGATGCCTGATAGGTATTGCGATATTCGAGAGGCGTCAAACCAGTCTCTTTCTTGAACCATTTGTAGAGGCTCTGCACATTCGAGAATCCGATGCTTGAAGCTACATCCTCCATTGTTATAGAAGAGCCAGTCAACATAGCGAGAACCCGATCCATTCTTACTTGAGAGAGAAGGGCGGATAGGGATCGACCTTTTTCCAACTTGTACACCTGTGATAAATATTTGGGATGGTAAAAAAAGTGTTGGGCGACCGCCTCGACAGTAAGCACCCCGGAGTCATGCTTTTGTACGAACTGCTCGATCTGATTCAGCATTTGATGATTACGTTCCACATTGGACCATTTGGCCATTGCAGTAGACCCATCGTCCTCCTGCTCTCGCCGAAACAAGTACGTATATAATCCTTTGAGTTTGGCATCGATTAGCGTGAGATAGCCCGGAAGCTGTTGCATAATCTCACGGTAAATATCCTGAAAGCCGTCGCGGAAGGCTCCCGTCTGTTTCCAGGAATGCCGCCCCTGCTGCCGCGTCATCCATGCATCAAGACCTGCAGCGGCAGGTCCGTGGTGTTTGACCATCAGGAACAAAATCTCGAAGGGCGACTCCGGAGTATGGACCTCAAAGTGCGGCACACCTGGTGGAATAACAAACAACTCTCCTGACTGTGCTTGATAATTCACACCATCAATTTGATACAGCCCCGACCCCTTGAAGATGTAACCTAACTCCAAGTATTCATGGGTATGCTGCTTGCATTCCCAAAGGTCCTTTTCCTCGGCTAGGTGCATATATACACACTGGAGTTGGGAACTCAGCAGCATCTCGTCCAGATAAGACAGCGGTAAATTCGTATATCGGATCATAGTAGAAAGGCCCCTCTTGATTGATAAATTCCCTTTGTGGCTTGTTGATACCTATTATCAATATAGCATTTTTTTCATTCTACTAGTTCGTTTCTTTTTAACTTGTTGGCCGGACTCAATACTCAACATGCAACACTCAACACTCAAAGGCAACCCTGTTAATAGTCTAATTGATAAAAAAGTGCAGGAATTCAGAGCTAGATTCGCTAGCTAGTATAGCTAGTTTAGAAATTTAATAAAAGCCTAAAGTGCTCCATAAATAAGGGCACCTTAAGCTTTTGTTCATCTCATTTACTATTTTGTTAACCCAATAATTCTTCTGAAGAAGGACCCAACAGTATTTTATAAAGTCGAATCCACACCGAAGAAGAAGATCACTGCACCTGCATCCGGGAAGACGGCCGTTATATCCGCTTTGCCCTCGTGATCAATTCGAACCGCTCCGCCTTCAGTTGTTGAGACCCGACGATCCACCACATGCTTCGTTACATAGCGGAAAGTAGCTTCGTTCGGCTTCGACCACGGCTGACCGAAGGAATTAGCGAACATAACTACTACGCCACAACCCGTTTCCGGGTTAATTTTTTCATAAATCTCCG
>JACMJI010000433.1 GCA_014380705.1 Gorillibacterium sp.
CTTCTGAGCAGCTTGCTCAAATAACAATTGAAACCAGTTGGACATCCAGTCGCGGTCTAAATGGTGAAGAATAGGCAATTTCTGAGAAAGCCCTATTTCTTCCACGTAGGTCTTGGCAGCCTCTCCGCCGAATCCAACCCATGCGTATTCCCATGGATCCTCGGAATCCGCTTGATAATATCCGACCACCCCTGGGAACATTACAAAGCTAGTCCCTGCCTCCAAGTGAAAAGTGGTGCCCTCTGTACGAAAAACTCCTTTTCCCTTCAGTACGTAAGTTAACAAAAAATGACTGCGCATAGCCGGGCCGCAGGAATGTTTAGGTCTAGTCTGATCTAAGCCACAGTAGTACACATTGAGGCTTTTTTCGAACATACTGGTAACATAGTATTCCATCACGATTACCTCCTTATATTGACATACTAGCCTTGAAGCAAGCGAAGATACATCTAATAGCATGACACAAAAAGACCAAGTTTTCCACACAAGAATATCTCTCGGAGCGATGCTCCAGTGTGATAGATTTGTTGATAAGAATTACTAAAATCAAAGATGAACTTATGGAGGTTGTACTATGTATGGTTTAGAAGCAACTAGCGTCACAGAGTTGGTGTATTCAAACTCGGTTCATGCGGCAAAAAATGTTTTAGTGCGTTATTTCGCAGAGAGGAGAATGGGCACTCTCCTAGAGGTACAGGCGGATACGCCGGTAGCAGGAATTAACCATCGCTTAATTTTACTAACATGGGATGAGGGTGAAGCGTGGGGGATCAAGCCCGATGAGAAGGCGAAATTATTAGCGGATGAAGGGTTTCGCATCTATTCGGCGGACAATGGGGTCATTACCATCGCTTCAAAGACTGCAGCAGGCGTGCTGTTCGGATTAGGGTTTTGGCTAAGGGGGCTCTCGTTTCGGCGGAATGGACATGTGGATATGCCGGAATGTTATGACATAGCCGAGTCCCCAGACCATGAGATGCGTTCGTTCTTCATCGCCACCCATCGTCAAGATAACGGGTATAAGTGGTGGACCTTGGAGCGTCATCGCCACTATGTGGAGGATCTTGCATTGTGGGGTGCCAACTTAGCCATGTATATCCCAATGCAGTTTGGACAAAGGAGTGCCAAAAGCTGGGAACAAGGGACACCCGAGGCGAATGATTGGGAGTCTATGCGAAACTACCCGAACATGGTCCACGAGTTGGGCTTACAAGTGGGGGCCTATATCGGCGTGAACGATGTTTTCCCGGAAGACGAACTAGGATTGAAGCATGCCAAAAATGGCAGCAGTCCCTCGATGTTTATATCGGGAGAAGAGGCTCATGTCTGCCCTTCTAATCCCGAAGCAAGGGAGGTTCTCTTGCGACGTCGGCAAGAATTATTCCGCTTAACAAATTTGGACGTACTCTATATTTCACCTACCGACTACGGTGGCTGTGGTTGTGATGATTGCGACCCCTACCCTGCAACCTATTTGGATTTAGCTAAGGAAACATCTGCTCTCTTAAAGCAAGAAAGACCTGGTTCCAAAGTTATTGTTGGAAATGTATTGATGACCGAACCATTATTGAAGGAACAATTCTATGCTTACTTCCATTCTCCTGAAAGCAAGTGGGTGGATTATATTGCCTATGCCATGCACGGTACCGCTCTATCTTTGCAAGATGCGTTGCAGTTGCTTCCGAAGGAACACCCGCCCATCGTTCTATATCCTGAAATCACTATGATGGATAACTGGGGGCGCATCGGAACGATGCCGTTCACTAATCGTTTTACTTACAGCCTGGACCGGGTAACTAATATTGCCGAACGTTGCCTTAATACCAATCACTGGGATGATCCTGGAAGTTTGATGCTAAATCAAAGTCTTCCACTCGCTTTCAACTGGGAAACAATGAAGCAGGATGTGATTGGTGCTTTTACTTATAGTGAAGGGATTCACGACGATTCCAATAAAGTGACTTGGCTGGATTATGGCTGGGGAAGTGAGTTCGATCCTGTTCAAACATTGGAACATTACTGTGCGTTCTACTATGGATCTGATGCGGCTCCTGTTTTAAAAGAGGTGTACATGTTGTTGGAGAAACAGAGCATTCTCCGTTGTCACAAAGCATTCTGCCCGCCGCTTGGTACATGCGGGAGCGAAGGAAAGACGAATGCCGAATTGATGAAGCATCTTCTCGCTTTGGCTGAAGAGCAATTGCCTGAATGGGTCAAACTCAATTGGCGTTGGCACATGCTTTGTTTCCGGGTGGAATTGGAGACAGCCGTTTATTTCTTTGATAAAGAGAATACAAGTTTTATAGATGCCCGAACAAATCTGGTTGACAAAGCAGAAGAAATTTACCAAATGTGCGGGCATATTTTGTTGCTTTATCCGGGTACCCCGTGGAATCGAGAAGAGGCTTTACGGATCGTAGCAGAGTTTATAGACAACAGAAAAGCCGAAACAATGGATGCGTTCACGGAAAGTTAAAGGACTTAATCGATATACGTTCCAAGTGATTCGGCATACGATTGTGCTAGGAAACTAGTCAGTTTGATGCTAATTAATTCATTTAAAGGAAAGGAACAAATGACAAATGACATTACAAATTACATCTTCAAGTCAAGAATTAAACCAAGGTTTTGAATGGGCACAACAACAAGCTTTAGCCTATGCGCATCAATCCGATTCTGTAGGTCCTTGGTATGAAGCTGCACTGCCAGGGAGAGAAGCATTTTGTATGCGAGACGTTGCTCATCAAAGCATGGGTGCCAGCGTTCTTGGATTAAACAAACACAATAAGAATATGCTCTATCGCTTTGCTGAGAATATATCAGCAGGCAAGGACTGGTGTACCTTTTGGGAAATAGATCGCAATAATTTACCCGTTAAAGAGGATTATCAAAGCGACGATACATTCTGGTATAACCTCCCGGCAAATTTTGATTTATTGGATTGTTGCTTACGGCAATATTTATGGACAGGGGATCCCGCTTATATAACAGATCCCGTGTTTCTTAATTTCTATGAGCGTACGGTTAAGGAGTATGTACAACATTGGGACAAAGACGGCGATGGCTTAATTGAGCATTATGAGTCCTATGGCGTTAGAGGGATTGGCTCCTATGTGGAGGATGAATCACATGCTCTACTAGCTGGCGATTTGGTTGCGGCACAATACGCCGGGTATCGAGCATATGCTAGGTTTCAGGAAATATTGGGCAATCATGAAAAGCATAAACTTTATGCGGATAAAGCGCGTAAAATTCAAGAAATGTATGCACAGGATTGGTGGAATGAATCCAAAAAACGCTTTAACGGTGCTTTATTAAAAGACGGCTCCTTTCTAGATGAATATTATTATTCAGGCAATTTTCTTCCGCTGTACTTTGACATCATTAAAGAGGGTACGAAGAAAGAATTAGCTTTGCAAGATGTAGTGATCAATGGTGCTAGCAACGTTGAAGAGTTGTCTTATTTGCCAGATGTTTTTTACCGTAATGGCTTATCCGATTTAGCCTATGAAACAACATTGAGTCTCATGAGTCCCGATCTAAAACGTCGTGAATACCCAGAGGTCTCCTATAGTGCGGTTCATAATATAATTTCGGGTTTAATGGGAATTAGTGCGAATGCAACAAAAAGACTCATAACGATTACCCCGCAGCTCCCAGAGAAGTTAGAGTGGATTAAAGCTTCTAATATCC
>JACMJI010000434.1 GCA_014380705.1 Gorillibacterium sp.
AACTCTCCTATCTTATAGATGCAGTCAAGTATGCAATCGAGACACTGTATGACGAGCAGAAAGGGCTATTTGGAAGCGACACCGTAGGGGAGACGACACTGAAGGGCTCCATCTTCTTCGGATATGATTCTGTGGATGGTTCCATCGATCCGTACCGCTGTCCAAATGAGAATCGAAACGGCAAAGGCGTCGTTTATTGCTATTCTCTCTATCAAAATGTCAATATGTATAACGTGCTAAGGATGATGGAGGTACTGGTCAAGGCAAGTCCCGACCTTGATCTTGCTTCGGCGGTAGCATTCCGCACGCTTGCAGATCAGCTTGGAGAACGAATTGTCGAGTGCTTTCCAGGAGACAGCGGGCACTACAAAGCGGGCTTGTTAGTCCTTGAGGATGGGGAGCAGCTTTGGATTGAGGATTTCCGTGAGCTTGATCTTTGGGAATATGCCTGGGCAGTATCGTTAGGGCCGTTTTATCCCGATCTAGGCCTAGCGCTAGCGAGCAGCCGTTTTGTCATGGAGGAGTGGCCAAAAACCGGAACCTATGGCTTGTGTCCGTGGAACACACTAAGCAGACTTCTGAAACAGTATGTACTGGATGATCTTGCGTTTGAACATATGCTCGAAGTAGAATTCCGGGATGCACTTACCTACACGGAAACGTATCCAATGGTCGGAGCCACTACCGAATATGCACATGCGCCACATCCATTCCGCGGACTCCCTTTTTCCACGGGAAGCCTCCTTTATACGCTGCATGCTTGCGTGCTACAATCTCTCCCCCTAGGCCTTGCGATTCGCGGCAGCAAATATGCGGATCAGGTAAGCCGATTCCAATACCGAAACGCAAGGATTGATGTTTCCTCTATCGGCGATGGTGAGGCGGTGGGCAGCTGGAGCATGAACGGAAGTGTGGTACTAGGCACGCTCCAGATTCCTGAAAGCAAGCTGTATCATGGGAAGAACAAGGTGGAAATTACAAGAGCTGCTGCCCACACAGAGCCTCGACTGTTCAGCTCGACGGCGATCCTGCTTGAGGTAGAAGCGGATGATTTCCATTACGTGTATCAATTCCGCTGTCCGACTGCTTGTGAATTAATCTTTGAAAACTTTGAACATGCCACGGGATTATCCATTTATGACGACAACGGGGCGATTAGCTGTGAAGTAAAGCGACTTGAAGACACCTTCAAGACACAGATACGGTTTAATTGTGGCGAAGCCGTAACAGTGGAGCTCAAGCTCAGATAGAATAACATGAGCAAAAACAAAGAAGGGCTTGCGCCAAGCAAGCTCTTCTTTACTCTATCAGAAAGTATAAATATTAGGTAAGGTTCATTCTGATTCCGCATCGGTAAACGTACGGCGCCAAATGACGCCGATAGGCGTTTATCCTTGTCCACTAGAATTTCTTCGATTATCCGAGTTACATTCATGCGGAGCTGCTAGATTGTAGCCAGTGCAATACCATTACCCGGGTAAACGTACCATGGACCAAACGGAAGGCTCGTGGCTACCGCTCAGAGAAGAACATTATCGCAATGGTCTACGTCTTGGCGGGTAAGCTAAATCTTGCCCTGAAATAAGGAAATAATTGGAAAAGTATGAGCCGCATCGCGCGCACCAGTGCACAACTATGGTTGTGCACTACTTTAATTTGTAATCCTTTGGCTGCAGTAAGGGATATTATCCTTTCACTGCACCTGCAGTCATTCCTGAGATAATATATCTTTGTCCCAACATATAGATGAACAGTACGGGAAGCACAGTTAAAACGATATCTGCAAAAACCAATTGCCAATCTGAAATACGTTGGCCATAAAAATTATAAATAGCTAAGGTCATTGTCCACTTTTCACTCGAATTCAGGAGATAAAGCGGTGTAATGAAGTCGTTCCAGGAGTTCATAAAGTTTATGACGACAACAGTCATGGTGACGGGTTTAAGCAGTGGAAATACTACATTAAAAAACAGCCGTCCGGGACCACATCCGTCGATTATAGCCGCTTCATCCAACTCTTGCGGCACTGTATTGATAAAGCCAGCGTACAAAAATATCGAGAAAGGGATCAACAAGGACGAGTACAACAAGATGATGCCTGAGTAGGAATTCATTAAATGAAAGACTTGAAGCGTCTTGATTACTGTCACCATATTAAGTGGAGCTATTAACCCAACTAAGAAGTAGTAGTATATCCCCCTATTGAATTTACTTTTCCTTCTCGAAATAATAAAGGAGGCTAAGCTGGAAAAGAGGGTACTGATAAAAACACTGGCAGTGGATATAAGCAAACTATTAAAGAAAGACTGCAGCAGCCGACCTTCCTTGATGACGATTAAGTAATTGTTCCAATGGAAGGTTTTCGGAAGACTAAGCGTCATTAAATTTGCCCCTGCGCGGTCTTTTAGAGAATTCAGAAGGACGATAAGCAGAGGTATGATGATTAGCAAACCAAAGATCCACGCCAAAACTTCACTGGTGATGGGATATCGCGAGAACCGTTTCATTGGTGATCGCCCCCTTTAATGGAAAGAGCGCGCAGAACAATTAAGGACACGATGAGGGTAAGAACCATGATAATTACGTTAAGGGCTGTCGCAAGCCCGTAACGTCCTGATGAAAATTCAGAGAAGACTTGTGTATTTAGCACACCCGTCAAATCTCCGGGACCACCCTTTGTCAGCACAAAAATCAATTCAAAAACCTTCAGACCAAAAATTAGATTCAAGACTACGTTAATAATAATTGCTGGCTGAAGAAAAGGAAGTGTCACATTAAAAAATTTGGAAAACCTTCCAGCCCCATCCACTTCGGCTGCTTCATAATAATCCTTGGGAATCGTTTGCAAGCCAGCCAAAAAGATGATCATGCAATATCCAGCCATTCTCCATATTTCTACCGACATTACGGCATTCATCGCCATATTTATATCTGTCAGCCATGATCTTGTTAAGAAATTCAATCCAATAAGGCGCAGAAAATCATTTAGAACGCCGACCTTAGGATCAAAAATGGAGATAAATACCAGACCGATGACTAAAGGCGACAAGGTTACAGGCAAGTAAAACAAGGTCCTCAGTATATTTGTTGTTTTGAGAGATTGATTGAGCAGCAAAGCTAAAGACAATCCAAGAACGACTTTCAGCAAGGTGGTAATCCCAGCAAAGTAAAATGTATTCCATATGAATCGGAGGTAGCTTTCATCTGTATTAAAAATGTCTTTAAAATTATCGAAACCGATAAAGTTTATATGGTCATTATAGGCGTTCCAATCGGTAAAAGAATATAACAGGCCCAAAAAGCTGGGTACCATAAATAAAATCGTATATAAGACAACCGCCGGCATTATAAAATATTGCGGGTACACCTTTTTAAGCTGCATAGAAATCCACTCCCAAACTATATCTGTATATGAAGACAGCCATCACGACATCACCAGCCCGTAATGGCTATCCTCACTCTCTTAGAGATTTACTTGAACCCTTCCGAGTTCGTAACCTTGCCCGTCTTTATCCGGTCTTTATCAATATTCTCGATGACCTGTTTAGGCGACAACCCTCCAGCTAACATGGCCTGAATATCAGAGCCAATCTTATTAAAATCCATGTAAAGAATGCCTCCCTGAGCATCCAATACGAAGTTGCCGTTCACAGCCTCTGTAATGCTGGACAACCCGAATCCCGCCTCCTTCGTAACATCCTTAAAGGAGGGAACGCCCAGCCCATCACGCCCTTTATAGAATTTATCCAGTACGTCCGCTTGGGTAAAGTAATTAAACCATTGGCGAACCGCATCTAAATGCTTGCTGTCCTTGTTAACAAGTTGGACGATGCCGCCGGCGGATGCTCCGAAGGTTTTAGGTTTACCTTCTACTCCCAGAGGGGAGGGGAACATTTTCCAGTCTTTTGCCCCAGCTTCAGGATAGGCTTTCTCTACTTCGTTCTGCCAAGTGGTGTAACCCAGGAACATCGCGTACTTGCCGGTACCGAGTGCTTCTGTTGCCTTCTCCCAAGTGTTGGCGAAAACATCTTTACCGAGATAGCCTTTGTCGTTAAGCTCTTTCATCTGGCTCATTAACATTTCGAACTCTTTTACGTCTGTGAGCTTCGCTTGATTCGTATTCAGCTTGTCATACAAACCAGGCATGTTGAGATTCGCCTCGCCTGTAATGGCATTCAAATAAAGGGGAGTATGCCACAAGTCCTTGGCATTTTCATAGACAGGTGTAACGCCATTGGACTTTAATACTTCGCAAACCTTAATGAATTCCTCATACGTAGTCGGAACCTTTATATTCAGCTTCTCAAATAGCTGTGTGTTATAAACGAATCCCCAACCATCAACAGACCACGTATTTAATCCATAGAGCTTGCCGTCTATTGTAGCTCCATTCTTGGCCCAATCCTTCAAACGGTTCACCCATGGCTCGCCTGACAAGTCAAGCATCCGGTTCAAAGGAAGCTTTCGCAGTTCACTACCCGCTTGCCAG
>JACMJI010000435.1 GCA_014380705.1 Gorillibacterium sp.
CGACATCCCTTGGGTTAGCCGCCTGTTACCCGTTATTGCTTCCAGTCGTCAAGGGTTGCTCCGCAAGCTCCTTGGCACCCCGATAGATTAAGTCGTATAGTTCAGGTATGTCAGCTTCATCAATACAGGAGAAAGCAATACGGAGATCCGTATCGCCAAGTGCGATTGTGCCGATTCCATAATGATTCAGTAGATGAAGGCGAAGGTTCTCAGCTTTAGTATTCTTCAGCTTCAAGCACATGAAATAACCTGAATTAAAAGGATAGTAGTCCCAGACATCATGATATTTGCCACTGTCTAGAACCTCTTTCACTTTGTTCGCGCGGCCCTTCATGATCTGGTATTTCTCTTTACGCTGCTTATCGAAATCAGGAGAACTCAGGGCACGCAGGACGAATGTCTGAGAAGGATGTGGACCACTCGATAGGGTCGCACGAATAATTCCCATCGTCTTTTGTTCAAGTGCGGTTAATAGCTCCGCGTTATCACTTGAATACGTGAGAAAACCAACCCGAAACCCCCATGCATATTCTTCCTTCGTTGCCCCGTCGATCTTGATGGGGAGCACGCGTGGATGTAGATTGCACAATTGACCAAAAATGGATTCATGCAGGGAGTCCTCAAAGAAAAGTCCGAAATAAGCATCGTCGATGGCGACGACAATATTAATTCCAGCTTCTGCACCTGCAAGAATGGCTTCAACGATGGTTCGACCCTCTTCGGCATCTGGGGTGTAGCCCGTGGGATTGTTAGGGAAATTTAAGATAAGAATGGCTTTGCCACTCGGTTTCTGGCTGAGAATCGCCTCGAGTAATCCTTCCGCATTAAAGCGGCCCTTGCTATTATAGAGCGGGTATTCTACAATCTTGGCTCCACGACGGATTCCAAAGGTCAGCTCATAATTCTCCCAATTCTTATCCGGGATAATGACGGTATCCCCAGCCTCTACGAATAAATCCGCAACAATACTTAGACCATGGGTTAAAGCGCTCGTAACGATTGGATTTCCTAGATTTGTGCTCTGGATAGACGGATTATCTAACAGCATTTTGCTGCGCCAAGCTGTGCGCAGCTCTGGTTTGCCGGAAGCAGGAGCATATTCGTACAGATCCTTCGGATCGTAAGCAGACAAGGTTTCCTGGATGACATCCAGATGCATCGGTTGTCCATGCTCAATTGCCGTCCCGATTGTAGCATTGTATTTACCAGCTTTAGCCTTGGCCTCGGCCGATTGACTCAAAATGCCCTGTTTCGGAAAATAGATATTGCGACCTAATTGAGATAGCATATCGTAAATGTGGGGATGACCTTGGCGGATCTGTTCGTTTAGCTGAAGTGCCTGTGGATTCATAATCTTCCTTCCTTCCGATAAATCACGGGGGTGTATTAGCACCCATTATAACATCTTCGCGGTAAAGCGTCACTCTTAGACACTCGCAAGTTAAGGGAAAAAAACATGATTGGGCAGGATGTTAATTGTTATGCGGAGGATAGGATCTCCTGTCTTCATTTGAAATTTATATAAAGTTGTGAAACGTGGCAACTTAGCATAATAGGGTATGAATATGATAAGATAAAAAATATTTTAAATTCAAGTCTTAGGGGGGAAGCAGGTGCGCTTAAAGGCAGCTACGTTTAATATTCACCATGGTTTGGGGACGGATGGTAAATTGGACATTGGGCGCATCGCCCAAGAGATCCGCAAGATGGATGTGGATGTCATTGCTTTACAAGAGGTGGACCGCTTCCATCCTCGCAGCTACTTACATGATCAGCTAAGAAGGCTCAGTCGCAGCTTGAATATGAAGGGGGCTTTTGCGCCTAGTATTAATCTAAGGCTGACCCAATATGGGAATGGCTTCCTTACTAAACTTCCGATTCTATCCAAACAGGTTACTTACATAAGGGGTGTAACTGAGCGTAGAAGTATTTTAATGGTGCGTTTACAACTCGGGGATGAAGGCAAGGTCCTTACGGTGCTTAATACTCATCTTGGCTTACTCGAGAGGGAGCGTGCTCGGCAATTTCCTGTGCTACTAGGAATTCTAAGGGAATTAGAGAAGCAGCCTACCCTGTTATTAGGTGACTTTAATATGAATGCGGTCCATCCCCTTATGCAGAGGCTGGCCCCAGACTGGGGAAAGATCCAATTAATAAAAGCAGTCCCTACCATTTATTATGGCGGGGAAATCGATCATATCTATACGAATATTGAGACAACAAAGCAGACGGCCTATGTTATGGAAACCATTTCCTCCGACCATCATGCAGTGGTTGCAGATTTAAGCTGGTAACCTTTGGTTTATGATTGGAAAAGGGTGCGGGAAGGATTGACGTTCCTCCTAAGGGAGTGTTATAGTTATAATACCAAGTAAAACCATTGGAATTGTTTAAATACTCTACCTATGATCCAATATACTGTTTTTCGCTAAGAAATGGGGGAGAAAACCTATGGAAACTACGGTTAGAATACGTAATGATTCTTGGGAGCTCGCAGCTACTTATCACCGGCCTATTCCCGTTAATGGCAAAAGTATGGTTGAGCCGCTGCCTCTGGTTATCATCTGTCATGGATTTGTAGGCAGTCGAATTGGTGTTGACCGGTTATTCGTTAAGGCGGCTAGAGAGTGGAGTGAGGCAGGGTATGCCGTGCTTCGCTTTGATTATGCAGGCTGTGGCGAGAGTGAAGGAGATTACGGCGCAGGTGGTCTGGAAGCCATGGTCGAGCAGACCCGTCTTGTGCTTGATCATGCTCTTTCGATGCCAGGTATTCAAACAGATAAGATTACTCTTCTTGGTCATAGCTTGGGCGGCGCAGTTGCTATACTGACTGCATCATCCGATGAAAGAGTTCGTAGACTTGTCTTGTGGTCACCTGTAGCCAACCCCTTTGGCGATATCGTCCGAATTGTCGGGCGTGACGTCTATAATCAAGCCATCACCGCGGGCAAAGCGGATTACCTTGGCTATGGTCTTACGGCAAATTTCTTTCAGTCTTTGGCGAGTCACCATCCTTTTCATGAGGCACGCAAGTTCAAAGGCTCAATCTTTCTTGCCCATGGAACAGGAGATGATGTGATCCCAGTTGATTATAGCTTCCTATATCAGAAAATATTTCGTATTCGTCGGGGGGGAAGCTGCGATAAGGAAATTATTCGCGATGCGGGGCATACCTTTTCATCAGCAGACAGTGTGCAGCAGGTTATCTGTAAAACCAGAGATTGGCTGATCGGAGCTGCATGTGCGGAATGCCATATTGTTTAACACAGGCTTCACAGGAAAAGAGAACTGTAAAAGAACCTTTTTGTCTGAATCCGCCAACATTGGCCAATTCAAACGGAAAGGTTTTTTTGACGATATCAGAAATCGTATTAGACGTTCGCAGTAACCGTCAGCTTCGTCCTCTTAGACGCTTGCCCAAGCTCGAAGCTTTTGATCAGAGGGTAGGAGAAAGGTAATTAGTCCAAGAAGCGGCAGAAATGCACAAACACGCATCACCAGATACAGGCTGGTCAGATCAATCATCCGACCAAGGGCGACTGCGCCAACAGCACCAAGGCCAAACGCCATGCCGGTTATCAGTCCAGAGACAGTACCAATCCTTCCCGGGATCAATTCCTGCGCATATACCACGGAAACGGAAAAACTGGACAATAGGATAAAACCGATGATCAGCAGTAATCCAAATGCCACAATGGGAGGCGCGTAGGGCAGGATCAGTGTGAAGGGGACAGAGCCCAGCATGGAGAAGAAAAGAACATTTCGCTTACCAAAGCGATCAGCCAAGGGACCTCCGCAGAAGGTACCCGCAGCACCCGCCCCCAGAAAAGCAAAGAGAAAATACTGAGCCGCATTCTCGCTAACACCTAAATGCTCAATGACAAAGGAAGGATAGTAATTTAGAATGCTGGCATGATACCAGGACCTGGCGAATACGAGAAAAACCAAAAGGGTTAATGTAGAGGTAATTTGTTTTTTACGCTCTTTACTTACGATTCGAATACCTGTTAATTGTGGTTTGCGACCACGGATTGTTAGCTGTTCACCATACCAACGGGCGACAAAAGATTGCACGACTACCGCTACCCCTGCAACCAGGGTGAACCAAATAGCGCCAGGCTGACCAAGTGGAACCAGGATAAAAAGCGTGAATAACGGAGCAAGTGCTTGTCCACCGTTACCACCAACCTGGAAGATTGATTGAGCAAGCCCTCTGCGTTTACCTGCGGCCATGCTCGCTACGCGTGAGCTCTCGGGATGGAAGACAGCAGACCCTAAACCTACAAGAATCACAGATACGAGAACAAGAGGATAGCTATGAGTCAGGGCCAGCAGCAGCATCCCCATTAAGGTTGAGACTACGCCGAGAGGCAGTAGCAGCGGAAAGGGCTTGCGATCAGAAAACATCCCGACAAGAGGCTGAATAATCGAGGCTGTTATATTCAAGCAAAAGGTAATAAACCCAATCTGGGTAAAGGAAAGGTGCATGGAGTTTAGAAAAATACGGTTCATCGCTGGAATAACGGCCTGAATGGAGTCATTTAGCAGATGGACAAAGCTAATAGCGAATAGAATACGATACACGGTTTGATTGGCTTCAGAAGCGGCGGGAGAACTAGAGTTCGTCGCAGTAGACAAAGGGGACACATCCTTGTTTAGGCATGAGTAATGAATATGAAGTGAATCGTCGTAATCAAGGGTTTAACTAAAAGTCATCAGACAAAGAGACCGTTGGCACAGGCCAACGGTTGGTGCAACGGGTTAAGACTTGGATGGATCGGAGCTAGCCGGGGTTTTTGAATGAAGAACACCGAGTAATTCGCCCATCTTTACCTTCTTACCGATCATCAGGTCCGGTCTGCTTTCTAGGATACCATTCTCAATTAAGAGAACGATAGTTGAACCAAACTGGAAGTAAGCAAGCTCATCTCCCGCTTGAAGGGGAAAAGGCAGGGGATCCACATAATGAATCCCGCTAACATTCATCGCCCCGACTTTGACGACAGCCAGCTCTCCGAACTCAGATTGCATGTAGGTAACCAATCGTTCATTCCGACTCAGAACGCGTTTCATATAGCGCAACCCAAAATCATTGACGGGGTAAACTTTGCCTGAAACATGTTCTTTCTCAAGAATTTTACCTGTAGCTGGTGAATGAATTCGGTGATAGTCCGTTGGACTGAGGTACAAAACGAAATAATATCCATCCTTATAGTTCATTGCACGGGGTGAATCGTTTAGGAGCTCCTTCACCGTGTAATCCTGGCCTTTAACATCGAGAATTTGCCCTTGCTGAATCGGACCAATCCCTGTAATAAGGGCATCAACAGGACTAATTAGTGCGTGCTCGGTTTGATCAAGTGGACGTAGTCCAGGCTTCAGCCGCCGTGTAAAAAAGTCATTCAAAGTTGTATATTCATGGACTAATTTCTCCGCATCCTCTAGCGGAATACCATAGGTTCGGGCAAACCAGGGGATAAGCCTGCGGCTGATACGAGAGCCAGCAAAGCTTCCCGCTATCCTTGATATGGCTTTGCGAGAAGAGAGTTCTGTTAGTAAACGAAAAAAGCGTTTGCTCATAAGCGTATTGTCACCTGTTTCTTTCTAGCTTTTATAAAGCAGCATTCTTCGATTATCTTGACACAGTTTAGCTTGGCGCGCAATGTTCTGGATTATTCTCGTTCGGTATACAAGAAAAGTGGCCCAGAAGCAGATGCCTCGGGCCAAAGACAATTTATATCATTAAAAGGGGGGTACGTTTATTATAAGCGATCTTAATTAAAGTGTGATTAACGGGAGATTACAATTTGATTACATGTCCAATTGAATAATCAACAACAATAACATTTTCAACAAGGCCATCTAACAGCTTTACGAAATCTTGGTGTACCGGATGAGGACCATACTGCCGAAGTGCTTCTTGATCTTCAAAGGTGACTCGCAGCCCCAATGAATAGCCTTGGCTATGATCCACCTCCTCCGTTGTGTTGATTCCAGCAGTTAAACTGACAATTCCAGGAATGACTTCCTTAAAGGCGTGAAGCAAATGCAGCAATTCATTTTCTTTTTCTGGAGAAAGAGCAGATTTGAATTTGAATAATACTAGATGCTCGTACATAATCGTTTGTTACCTCCTAGTCAATTAAAGTCTCATTCATCATACCGCGAAATAGCAACGATAAACACCAGCTTCTGCAAATGATCTCCTTTCCTTATGAAAAATAATCAAAGACCTATGTTTTTGCATATCATGCATATGACTATAGTTTTGGAAGGGGACGCTGGCATGAAGAAAAAAGGATCGGGGGCAGCAAAAGCCGGAAACCCGAAGGCGAGAGGCTATCTATACGACGCTCGCACACAGGAACTGCACTGGCTGGAACATGAGCAGGTTGAGGCCAAGGATAAGCTTGTTAACGATGAACAGTTGAGCAGCAAACAAGCTGATCGTGTAGAACAAATTCAACAACCTATGAAAGAGCAAGTCAAGGTAGAGATAGCAGCAATTACAGTTGAAAAAGAGGTAGTTACAACTAAAGCTGTAC
>JACMJI010000436.1 GCA_014380705.1 Gorillibacterium sp.
ATGTCGAAGAGTTGATCAAAGAAGTTTACGTGGCCAATATCCAGAAAAAAGAGGCGGAGCTGGAATCGTTGCAGGCTCAGATCAATCCTCATTTTCTTTATAATACATTATCCTCGATTAGCCGATTAGCCAAATTTGGCGAGATTGAGAAGCTGCATGAAATGGTGATGGGACTGGCTAAGTTTTACCGTCTATCGCTAAACAAAGGGTATACGATCATCGCCGTCCCACTTGAATTGGAGCAAGTCGGTGCGTACATCGACATCCAAAGCATTAAGTTTAAGAACCGGCTGAGCGTATGGTATGACGTACAGGCTGAAGTACACGGCTATGAAACAGTTAAGCTGATCTTACAGCCTTTTGTAGAGAATTCCTTGGAACACGCCCTGTTTGGCAAATCAATCACGATTAAAGTAACGGCTCGATTGGTGGAGGGCAATATTGTTTTTAAGATCATTGACGATGGAATCGGAATGAAACCGGAAATGGTGAACAAGATTCTTAGTCGTGACGGTGTGCAGCTCGGTTATGGAATCCGCAATGTGGATGAGCGAATCAAGCTTCAATACGGACAAGCTTACGGCGTGAACATCTTTAGTAGACTAGGCATGGGGACTACCGTCACCATCACAATCCCAGCCATCAAAAAGCGGTCCCATGAAAACCGAAGATAGAAACAATAACCCAACAGCTAGGCAGCTTCAAGCACATCGCTGGCATGCTGCCCTTGTGTTTAATTGCATTGCATAATTTCAATTTCCGTTGATCCACGTAGTAGATATGACATGGGAATATATCTAAGCTTAGGAAGACAATAATAAATAGGGAGTGGACGATTTGGAGAACATCAAGAGCTGGAGTACATGGGACGTAGAGTGCTTGAACGCGGTGATGAAAGTGCCAGAAATGGCTGAGGTGCGTTTGGGATTTTACGATCGTCATTTTAAGATATATAAGGATCAAATGCTATGGAAATACGTGACCCGATTTGGCGAACGCAGTGTGGATGGAACTTATTTCGATCTTGATCTAAAGGTCGGGGAAGTCACATTTCAAATTGAATTCGCAGCGGAAGAAGACCAATTTGTGTACAAACTGACACCGGATCGAGTGTCGGATACGCTAAAGGTGCATGTAGCAGGTATGTTTCGCTGGAATGGACAAGGTTCGATCCATTGTTTGGAGAACCAGCTGTCATTAACAACGCAGGATCAGTCTTTCGAGATCACGGTTTCGGGAGAATTAGATACAGAAACGCTAGTTAACACGTCCAATCAGGGAATTCTCGTTTCTTGCAAGGATTCAATTTATGTTCGCTGCAATAACCGCATGGACGTACCGAGTATGGATCAATTTTTAGCTAAAAAGCGTCAGGGGTGGCTCGTTCAATCCATTACAGGAGGCGGCATACTAGAGGATGCGCCTCAAGCCATTGTGAAGGGGATGAATTGGAACACAATCTATGACCCCACTAAGAAGCGATTCTGTACGCCGGTCACCCGTGAATGGTGCGTAATGAGCAACATGACGCATTTTGGCGTGTACGTGCTATTCTCATGGGACACCTTTCTAGGCAGCCTGCTTGCTGCTCTTCAAAGTAAGGAGCTTGCTTACCGTCAAATCTACAGTGTGCTCGAGGAGATGCAGGACGGGTTTGCGCCGCAATATGGTTCACAGGTGCTTACACGATGGGATCGGTCAAATCCGCCTGTAGGTTCCTACTGCATATTGAAGGTTTACCAGCAATTTCAAGAGGTTGAAATGCTGGAGCAGGTGTTCGACAAGATGTATAGCTGGAACCGCTGGTGGATGAATAACCGTGACGGCAATGGGGATGGGCTGCTGGAATGGGGCTCCAACCGGACTTATGTGGATAATGCAGCAGTCGTGCTTCAAGAATCCTTTGAGGTTGCAGCAAAGATGGAATCCGGTTTAGATAATAGTCCTATATATGATGGGGTTCGTTACAACCCACAAGGCAGGACGCTGGAATTGGCCGATGTTGGGCTAAATTCTCTTTACGCGATGGATTGTCTGGCGCTTGTTGAGATTGCTCGCGAGCTCGGAAAGAACGACGAAGCGGCCTTGTTAACACTAGAGTATGCCCGTATGAAGGAAGCGATGAATAGCCAGCTATGGAACGAAGAGAAGGGCATTTACTGCAATAAGCATTGGAGTGGGGAATGGAGCGAAGTGTTGACGCCAGCCAACTTCTATCCACTGATTGCAGGAATTGCAACGAAAGAACAGGCTGCGAGAATGATTGAAGAACACCTGTTAAATGAAGAGGAATTCTGGGGAGATTATGTTCTGCCTGGCGTTATGAAGAGTCATCCCTCTTTCCAAGATAATGATTACTGGCGTGGAAGAGTATGGGGGCCGATGAATTACATCGTATATGAAGGACTTAAGAAGTACGGCTATGAGGATATCGCCCATGAGTTAGCGGATAAGAGCCTCCGAATGTTCCTTAAGGAATGGCGAGAGGAGAACCACATTCACGAGAACTATAATGCATTGACTGGTGATGGTGATGATGTAGAAAACGCGGATCCTGTGTATACATGGGGTGGCTTACTGCCTTACATGTATACGCTGGAAGTCATGGAGGCACTCCCTAAAGGTGCAATTCGATTCGGGAATATAAGCGAGCAGTCTGCTTCGCTCAGCGGAATCGTCATCGGCAATCACACGTATTCGATCATCAAAGACAAGGGCCTGCAGGTGTTGCGCGATGGGCAACCCTATCTAACAACGGATATTTCTACAGTCAAAGTCACGGTAAATAAAGAAGAGAACGGTGTGCTTAGCGTTTCCGTGGTTAGAGGGGATAAGGTTGATGGGACGTTGTCGATCTATGCTGACCCTGCTGTTCGGGAAATTGTCCTTGCTTATGAAGGCAAGCAGACGACCATGGCACCAGGTATAGGAGGACTAGCTGTCTTTCATCTTTTGCCGAATGGACTGGATAGCTGATATGGGGAATGAGAGCAGTCCAACCCTGAACTCGAAAAACTGGAATACATGGGATGTCAGGCATGTGCTAAAAGTATAGAAATCAGACCAACGGAGGTTTTTTACCATGAAAACGATTCAAGTTCATCAGTCCTTTACCACTCCGCCAAACTGGGCGGTCCTCCAGAGAACTTTGTATCGACTCATGAATGAAGCGGTTGATCCCTTTTTGGCTAAATATGTGCACAGCGACGGAACGATTATGTGGCCGACCACGGAGGATCATATAGGCATTGATGCGTTGGATGACGCCTACGAGAGCTTCCATAATTGGCCGCTCTTTTACCTGGCGGGTGGAGCAGATAAGTTTCTGGATCAATCCGAGCGGGAGTTTGACGCGATTACCCGACAATTCACGCGCTATGATACCGGGCATGGGAACCCGATCATAGTCAAGGAGTACGAACAGGGCTACGATTGGTTTCATCAAGGAGAGGGCTATACGTTCTTCTATTATCTTGGGCTTGCAAACCCTAACAATGCCATCAATCGAAATCGTGCGATCAAGTTTGCCGGGTTCTATCTGAATGAAGACCCGGATGCTATCAATTATGATCCAGAGCTCAATATCATCACTTCTCCGCAACCCGGCAGTATGGGACCGGGAAGCCGGAATTTTGAACGGCACTATAACCCTAGGCGCTATGAGGATTGGATGCAGGGGTATGGACTGCCTTTTCATGATTTGGAAGGCGTACATGAGGTCGAGGACCTTAAGAGTGAAGGGCCTGCCCGTATTTTGGGCAAGGCTATGGTGGAAAGGATGTCCAAGGGGGATGTCGTTACGAACCTAGCGGTGACCAGCTTGATGACGCACGCCTACCTATGGACAGGTGAAGAGAAGTACAAGCAATGGGTGAAGAAATATGTTGAAGGATGGATCGCCCGCAGGGATGGCAACAACGGAATCATTCCGGACAATATCGGGCTGAACGGCAAAGTTGGAGAGCATACGAATGGCAAATGGTATGGCGGCTACTACGGCTGGACTTGGCCGCACGGCTGGCTCAGCATGGGTCCCGCTCTTGTCGTCTCTGCTGAGAATGCGGCGCTCCTGATGCAAGACCAAAGCTACCTTGACTTGCCGCGCTCTCAGATCGATGCCCTATCCGCATTAGGTCGTATGGAGAATGACGGGTTCAAGGTTCCGTTTAAACACGGGGATGAAGGCTGGTTCGAATATCGTCACTTGGATGCTTATTACATGACTCATATCTGGCATATGTCCATGAAGTCGGATGATTTGGCACGCTTGGAGAGATCCCGCAACTTGGAAACCCGGGATTGGGAATCGATCATCCCCCACCGGACAAAGGACCAAGGGGGTCATGATCACTGCTGGGCAGCCTATTTAAATGGCGAGTACGAGCAATATCCTGAAGAGATCCTAGCCTACAATATAGCTCAAGTATACAAGCGTATGGAGTTCCTCAGGAAAGACGAGCAGGACCCGAGGACGTATACCGACAGTTACCTCCAATCGAGAAACCCAGTTACAATGGAAGGCTTACTTCAGTTGACGATGGGGGCGCCACTCCCGATCTACAATGGTGGATTATTAACCGCGCGTATCCGTTATTACGATGCAGTAGAGCGTCGGGCGGGCTTGCCGGAAGGCATTGCGGCTCTGGTTGTTAGAATGACAGAAGATCGTACGGTCATACGAATGGTCAATTTGAACTTGTTTGAAACAAAGGAATTGATTATACAGGCTGGAACCTACGGTGAGCATCGGTTTCGTTCCGTTCAATATGCTGAAAAGGCTCAGACCGCGGTCTCGTCGTTTGTCCAAGGGGAGTCTTACACGGCAGGAGAGAGGGTAAAGGAAAGCATTGATAACAAATGGGTTAAGGTCGTGATGGGACCTGGCACAGAAATTGAGCTTACACTGAATATGGAGCTAGGGGTCCAATCCCCTTCCTATGAGCTCCCTTGGAATGAGGTCGAGTAAGGATGGAATACACAATATTCGGCAGGACTAACGCTAAAGTATCGAAGCTGGGACTCGGAGGAGCACCCCTTGCGGGGGACTTTGGAGATACAGACGAGCGGGAGATTGAGCGTATGATTCATTGCGCTCTTGATCTGGGCATTAATTTCATAGATACGGCGCCTCTCTATGGCAGGGGACAATCGGAGAAAAGAATCGGTAAGGCACTCCAGGGCGGCAAGAGGGAGAAGGTATTCCTATCCTCCAAGGCTGCGCGCAGTGATCTTGCTTATACGTATGCAACGACGATTCAATCGGTTGAAGATAGCCTGATTAGGCTGAGCACAGACTGGATTGACCTGCTGCATATTCATGATGTAGAGACGCAACCCCTTTCTCTGATTATGGAGGAAACATTGCCTGCACTAGAACGGCTGCGTGACGAAGGCAAAATACGATTTATTGCGGCGTCTTCGCATAATCTCTCCCTTTTGTCGAGCCTCATGGAGACAGGGCGATTCGACAGCATCCAGTTTTATGGGCGCTATATGCTCATGGATTACACGGCCAAGGAGGAGACCATTCCACTCGCCCGCTCGATGAATATTGGTGTCGTCAATGGCAGTGTGCTCGGGATGGGACTGCTGGCTGACCAACCTGCGAAGTTTCTAAATTCGGATCAGGTAGAGAAAGCACAGGCTCGAATGGAGAAGCTGGCTTTTCTGCGACATGGGAGCGAAGGCGGGTTAATCGAGGCGGCAATGAGATTTAGTCTCGGGAACCCTGATATTCACGTCACATTGACGGGAACGGCCACCGTTCAGACATTACTGCAGAATGCTTCCTATTGTGATGGCGCTGCGTTACCAGAGGAGCAGCTGCAGAGAATTTATGAGTTGTTTCCGGGCATGAAATTCGCGGAGTAAAAAAGGGATTTGGCCCTAATAGACACGAGAGGCAGTGAGCCTTTGCATAATAATAGAGAAGTAACCAATCCCATTCTCCCTGGTGATTACCCCGATCCTTCGATTATCCGGGTAGGAGAAGATTACTATATGGTTTGTTCCACGTTTCAGTTTTTCCCCGGTGTGCCCGTCTTGCATTCCCGGGATCTGATTCATTGGGATACAATTGGACATGTGATCACCCGAGAATCTCAATTAAGTCTTAACGGACTTCCCGATTCCTATGGCGTGTACGCTCCCGATATCTCTTATTATAATGATAAGTTTTGGGTTGTCGTTCCTTATTTCCACGGGCAGCCTCGCTGCACCAACCTTCTATTCGTATCGGATCGGCCGGAAGGACCCTATGGAGAGGCAATCCTGCTTAATCACCATTTCATTGACCCTTCTATCTTCAATGACGATGATGGAAAAAGGTACTTGCTATACGGTGGTGGCTGGATCCATGAGCTGCGGGAGGACGGATCAGGGCTTGTCGGCAGCCCGCGTCAGGTCTGGCCCGGAACGGGCGGCAGTTTTCCTGAAGCACCGCATATCGTTAAGCGGAATGAATGGTATTATCTTATGCTTGCAGAAGGAGGGACCTTCTTTGACCATATGGAAACGCTGGCACGCAGTCGTTCCGTATGGGGGCCTTATGAGGCATGTCCCCACAATCCAGTGTTGAAACAGTCAGACGCAAACCATAGGATCCAGAAAACAGGACACGGCAAGCTCGTCCAAGATCCCCGAGGGGATTGGTGGATGTTTCACTTAGGGGGAAGGCCATTAACCCCTGGAGGGCATTGTCCTTTGGGCAGGGAAACGTTCCTGCAGCCTGTACAATGGACAGAGGATGATTGGTTTGTCGTGGGCGATGATGGCAAACCATTGGAGAGCATGACGATTTCAGCTACAGCTAGGGGCCAGTCACCCGTGCTGGAACCCATCACAGAAACGTTTACAGGACCCGAATTGCCAAAAGAGTGGGAGTGGGTTCGGCATCCAGTCGCAGACGGTTATGCCCTCGTTCAGGAAGGGTTGGAGCTTCGTTGCAAGCCTTTTATCCCTCATAGCGTGGGCTCTACACTTTTGCTCACAAAAAGGTGGCGCCATTTCGGGTTTGAGGATACAGTCAAGCTCAGGTTTCTCCCCGAAACAAGGGGGGAGGAAGCGGGAATATCCTTGTATCGGGATTCCGACGCATTCGTCTTTTTCTCTATACGCAACGGAATCGGGCAGACAACCGGCCAAATGTTTGATGTCTCGCGCTTACACGAGAATCAGGAACATGAAGGGTTATATCTGCAGATTGACCAATACGTTAAAGCCATTCGCCAAAATTTTTGCCAAATCAAGCTGAACATAGCTTGGGGACACCCCATCTGGCTGAGACAGATTTGGGACGTACAAGCGGGCAGCTTTCGCTTCGCTTATTCTACGGATGGTTTAATCTTCAATGTAGTCGATGTCGCTTTGCACGCTGAATTTCTGTACCCAGAGAACAGCACCCGATTTATGTGTTTCACCGCACCGCGAAGTGGCGTTTATGCAAGAGGGGTTTACGCCGACGCAAAGCATGGCAAGGCAATCTTTACGGGGTTCCGTACGATAGGGAAAGAGTAATCGGATGCCCAAGCTGACCTGGGCATCCGATTTATTCTGCTATGCTGGATAAGCTCGCTGTTACAATAAGGGTAAGGTGTTCGGCTAGGGAAATCTCATGCCCCGACGAAAGATAACGAATGAATGGCCGGTGCATATTGGATAGGATTCGGGTTACAATGGCCCGTTCTCCGTTATTTAATAGAACCCTCGTTCCAGGTGGGTAAGGTGGGATTCCATTTATAAAAGCACTGACAATCGTCTCCTTAAACGTCGTTCCATTTAGTGCCATGATGACTTCAATGGCTTCGTGAGGCTGCATATTTTCCTTTGACAACAAATTCTCATACCTATTTGCCAAGCCGCAGATTTGGGCGTATTCATGAACCTCTCTTCCGGAAATGCCTCGGGGATACCCCTTTCCATCGTAAGTTTCATGATGTTGAAAAGCGACGTGTGCCGATATTAAGCTGATTTCACGAATATTACGCAAACTGTTAAATCCAGCATCCGTATGTTTATTCTGATCCGTGGTAATAATCTTACCGATATCATGGAGCAAGCAACCAACGGCTAAATCTCTTAGTTGTAATTCGTTATACCCTAGCTGCTTAGCAATTTGAAGGGATAACAAGGTAACATTTACGGCATGAGCATAAAGCTGGAGTTGACCCGCAAGGGTTGTTACAGGTATGGATATAACAACCGGTCGGCGCTTGACCTCAGAAAGCAGTTTATCTACACCAGATAATATATTCCGTAAAGGGAATGGTTTCTTTCCAGTTGCCGACTGATAGCCTTCCTGGACAATTTTAATCAGGTCAATCCACGTGGGCATATCCATCATTTCGTCCAGCGTGATCCCGGTGGATTCCGCATCCTCAACAACAATATGAGAGACGCCAAATCGCATTAAACGTTCCAAAAGCTTCGGGTGAATCTTATTGTTAGCAGCAAGTAGAATACGCCCTTGTCCATCATAAATGGGTTTAGCCAATTGCATAACCTGTTCATCGTAATCAGATATTCGGATAAGCCTCATCAATGTACCTCTTAATGTTCCAATTTAATTTAACCTGATTAAGTAATACGAAGAAACAGCTCATTTTATGGGGGGTAAAGCAAAGACCAGGAATTAAATATCCCTGGTCTTATTAATCAGTGAGAACGACTTTGGCTAACAAATCTTTAACGTCGTTGGCTTCCTTTTCCTTTAAGTTCCTTATCCTTTTTGAAATCCTTTTCGACTTTAGACTCTTTTTTGGCAGGAGTCGGAACGGTTTTTCTG
>JACMJI010000034.1 GCA_014380705.1 Gorillibacterium sp.
AAATTCAAAGGCTGATCATAGAGGATACTCCATGAAGGAGTGTCTTCTTTTAACACATTTAAGAAGGCATATAATAAAAAAGTTATAAGTTTAGTTATAATCTCTTTCTTTAAAGAAGTTATCAGTAGGCTGCCCAGAAACCAAAAGTGGAGGATTTGTGTGCCCAAGCGTAGAGTTTACGTGGCGCCTTTGAATATGGCATCCTATCCTTCGTCTAATCAGAGGATGCCATTTCAAGAGTGCCCGAAGCCAACATACAAAGCTGTAACGTCCTTGGTTTCTGGGCAGCTAAGGGTTATCCCGTTAGCCGTTTTAAATGAACGGGAGGTTATAAGGCTTTTACAAACTAAATCTGTAACGACCTTGGTTTATGGGCAGCCTGAGAAATCCAGTTATTTATTAGGTGATAGAGAGTCGAGATTGGTTTTGCTATAATAAGAGGGATTATAGGAGAAATATAAATTGCGGTTCAACCGCTTAAAGAGGACGGTCATTCGATGGAGGAAGCCCGGCAACATACCCGCAATGAACAGGATGCTTTGGGAGTGAAGGCGATACCACTCTCCGCTTATTACGGTATTCATACAGCGCGGGCAATGGACAATTTCCCTATCAGCGGCAGAGCCGTTAACCACCATTTGATCCATAGCTTAGTTATGGTGAAGAAAGCGGCGGCACTTGCGCACTTGAAGCTGAATAGCTACCCGGCAGAGATTGCTCAGGCTATCGTGCAAGCATGCGATGATATTCTTGCAGGAGGCTATAACGAGCAATTTAGAGTGGATGCTTTGCAAGGTGGTGCAGGCACCTCGACCAATATGAATGTGAACGAAGTCATAGCTAATCGGGCGATTGAGCTTATGGGTGGTCAGCGGGGGGATTATTCAAGGGTTCATCCACTCGATCACGTCAACTGCTGCCAATCGACCAATGATGTTTACCCCACGGCGCTTAAAATTGCAGCGATCAGCCTGCTCAGACCACTCAGTCAAGCTTTTGCAACACTGCAGGAAGCACTTCAGGAGAAGGAGCATGAGTTCGCTGATGTCCTGAAGCTGGGTCGTACCGAACTGATGGATGCTGTACCGATGATGGCAGGTCAAGGTTTTGGAGCCTATTCTAAAGCAATTGCCAGAGATCGCTGGCGTTTGTACAAGGTTGAGGAAAGACTGCGGGAAGTGAATATAGGCGGGACAGCAATCGGAACAGGAATGAATGCCCCGATAAAATATACATTTTATATTACCGATCTCTTGCAAGATTTAACGGGCTTTGGTCTGGCGCGGAGTGAGTATCCGATGGACCCCACGCAGAATATGGATGTTTTTGCTGAAGTGTCGGGACTGCTCAAAGCGGCCGCCGTTAATCTTCTCAAAATATCCAATGACCTGCGCCTTCTGGCGAGTGGTCCAGCAGGGGGCTTTGGAGAACTTGAATTGCCTGCAGTGCAGGCGGGGTCCTCAATTATGCCGGATAAAGTGAATCCTGTTATGGCGGAGATGACTGGACTTGTTGCGATGCGTGTCATTGCCAATGATTCTGCGGTAACGATGGCCGCGGCGGCGGGTCAACTGGAGCTTAATGCTTTTATGCCGCTGATCGCTGATTCGCTATTGGAATCCTTAGAGATTATGACGAATGCCGTTCGGCAATTCGAGGAGCGCTGCGTGCGTGGTATCCGCATTCGAGAGGATCGGTGCCGGCAATGGGTGGATCGCTCGGCCGTTCTTGCTACCGCATTAATCGGTCATATCGGCTATGAGAAAAGTGCTGAGGTTGCCAAGCAAGCAAGGCTGGAGGGCAAAACAGTGGCCCAAGTGCTGTCCGAGCGACAGCTTCTCCCCGAGGAACAAATCAATAAAATTCTCAATCCCTATCAAGTGACAAAACCCGGTGTTCCCGGCAAATAGAGCAGCCACCTTACCCGGTTGTGTTGATTAAGAGCAGACCGGCGCTGACCGGTCACGAAGGAGAGAGTCTACATGAGTATGAACGATACCCCCCGCTCAAGTCGCTTGCACATTGCTATTTTTGGTAGACGCAACGCAGGTAAATCAAGCATCATCAATGCCATAACCAAGCAGGATATCGCAGTGGTATCCCCCGTTAAAGGGACAACGACAGATCCTGTATATAAATCCATGGAGCTGCTTCCCCTTGGTCCGGTTGTACTGATTGACACGGCAGGCTTGGATGATGAAGGTGAGCTTGGTGAATTGCGCAAGAAGAAGACGTTAGAGGTTCTAAACAAAACGGACGTAGCACTGATTGTCGTTGACGCCGCTTCCGGTGTGACTTCATTCGATCGGCAAATTGTCGAGATGGTGCGCAGCAAGGCCATCCCAACCCTCGGTATTCTTAACAAAATAGATCTCTTAACCAACACCAACCCTTCTACGGCTGCTGAAGATCTTGCCGTTCTCGTTAGTCAAACCGAAGCAGAGCTCGGGCTCAAGATGATTCCTGTATCCGCTGTCGAACAGCAAGGAATGAATGAACTCAAAAAGGCATTGATTGCAGCTGTACCCGATGAGGATGATAAATTCCGTATTGTCGGGGATCTTCTCTCCCCGGGTGACTTGGTCGTGCTAGTGGTGCCGATTGATAAAGCAGCGCCCAAGGGCAGACTGATCCTTCCGCAGCAGCAGACGATTCGGGACATTCTAGAAAGCGACGCCATTGCAGTTGTCACCAAGGAATATGAGCTAAAAGAAACATTGGAAACCCTCGGCAAGAAGCCGAAGCTTGTGATTACGGATTCACAGGTGTTTCTAAAGGTTTCAGCAGATACACCCAAGGATATCCCCCTGACCTCCTTTTCCATCTTGTTCGCCCGTAATAAAGGTGATCTAGAGGAGATGGTCCGGGGAGCCCGTGCCATTGACCGGCTGCAGGATGGCGATAAGGTACTGATTGCTGAGTCCTGCACGCATCACCAACAACCCGATGATATCGGCAAAGTGAAGATTCCCCGTTGGATCCGGCAAGCAACAGGTAAGCAGATTCAGTTTGATTTTGCTAATGGAATGAAATTTCCCGATAATGTTAAAGATTATTCGCTGATTGTTCACTGTGGAGGCTGCATGATGAACCGTCGGCAGATGATGTGGCGGATTGAGCAGGCCGTAGAAGCAGGCGTTCCGATTGTCAATTATGGAGTAGCGATTGCTCATGTTCAGGGCATTCTCGAGCGAGCCATTTCGCCATTTCCGCTAGCTCGACTTGCCTGGGAGGAAGCGGAGACCGTATAGTCGCGATGAGTTATTTTCCAAGAGGAGAAAAGTGCCTTTAGTTAACAATGGTCCAAAAGAATATCAACGCAGGTCAGCCAGTGTTTATCTGGTTGGCCTTTTTCTGTTGGGATTAGACTTACTATACGGAGGAAATTCACTCCAACAACCTAGGTCGCACCATGGTAAAATGATACCAATAGCTAGGAGAATCGGGAACATAAAAGTAGGATTTGGGAAAAGTGTAACTTTTTCATGCCTTTGTACGAATAACAGCATACAGGATAGAAGGGAGGGAAGGGCACTGGGCGGTGCGCGCAAAAACTTATGCAGAATACAGTGATAAATGCTAGTGAACATGAGCTTATCGGGAAAGCTCCAATCGAACAAAAGACTGAGGATGTAGACGTGCTTGAACAAGCACACAGCAGCAAGAATGAACAAGAAGTCGAGAACATCCGCCGTTTTCAGCAAGGAAGCCATGCGGCATTCGAAGCATTGGTGCTTCATTATCGCAAGCCAGCTATCCAGTTCGCCCTGCAATTCATTAGAGACTATCATACTGCCGAGGATTTGGCGCAGGAATGTTTTGCTTATCTGTATGTCTATCGGGAGAGGTATGACTATCGCGTTTCCTTTAAAACCTACCTGTTTACGCTGATCCGTAACAAAAGTGTGGATTACATACGTAAGAATAGGCGAACCGTGCTTACTGGAGCGTGGGAAGAGGGACAAGTGGCCCACAATCGAAGGGAACTCCAAGCCGCTGACGATCCAGAGCTCCATCTTCTTGAACGGGAAACCGACCGAGAGCTTTTGCACTACCTATCAAAACTGAAGGTTGACTACCGGATGGCTGTTTATTTGGTGGATCTGGAGGGACTGCACTACTCGGAGGCAGCGGCTATTATGTCCCGAAATGGAACGGCCTTCAAGGTGTTGCTGCACCGTGCTCGGAAAAAACTGAAGCAGATTTACGAAAAGGAGGAATGGCACAGTGATACGAACATCCGGAGAGCAAGCGTTCCTCGATGAGGTCTATGCAAAAACGCGTTTAATGGCGTATGACAAGTTGGAGGAGGAGAAGGTTCGACTTAACCAGCAGGAGCTCGTAAAACGGCGCAAACGAAAGCTGGCGGAGGTC
>JACMJI010000437.1 GCA_014380705.1 Gorillibacterium sp.
ATATTGTCGTCAAGAATGAACAAGCCGTTATCTCGCCAAACTGGTCGATACACAGTGGTGTCGGTACTTCTAATTACACCTTCATCTGGGGTATGGCAGGAGAAAATCAAGCTTTTGATGATATGGATGCAGTGGGCATGATGGACTTGAAATAATAGACGGATGGATGGAAGCTATGAACCCATTGCGAAGGCATGAAGCCATAATGGAAATGCTACTTTCTAAGAGAGAGTTAACGGTTGCGGAAATTAGCGAAAAGTTGGAAGTAACGGGTAAAACCATTCGTGAGGACTTGGCGAAGCTAGAGGACAAAGGTCTGCTGATCCGCATTCACGGAGGAGCCATGCTAGCGCAGAGCGATCAGCTTGGTATCTTGTCTGCAAATGAACCGTTAATCAAGCACAGTAACGAAAAGGCAGAGGTTGCACTGCGAGCCATCCAATATATCGAGACGAACGACATCATTGCACTAGACGGGGGGACCACGACGCTTGAGATCGCTCGTCGCCTAGAGAACAAACCGCTTACTGTTGTCACAAACGATGTGTTTATCATCGGCGAGCTAGCGCGCAAACATGAAATACGCCTTGTCGTTCCTGGCGGTTATCGTGTACGCAATATGCTGATTGGTCCCGAAGCTGTGTCTTATATCAAAACGCTTAATGTACAAAAAGCATTCTTATCCGCAACAGGTGTACATCCGGAATTTGGTTTCTCGCTTTATACGGGTGACATGCTCAACTTTAAACGAGCACTGATAGAGACAGCTCATACCTCTTATATTGTTGCTGACCACCACAAGTTCGGCCAATGTGCCTTGCGAACCTTTGCTTCCCTCGGTGAAATCAGTAAAATTTTGACGGATAGCGGCTTAGATGAGAAGGTAGCTGCTCAGTTTCGGGCAGCAGGAATTATCGTTGAATATTAAAAGTATTAGGACATCAACATATAATGAAAGAAGGATCAATCCATGAGTCTATTTGATCTAAAAGGAAAAGTGGCACTCGTAACTGGGGCGAATGCTGGACTTGGACAAGGGATGGCAGTTGGATTAGCTGAAGCGGGGGCGGACGTTGTCTGTGTATCTTATATGGCAAGCGATGAGACCGTAGGATTGATCCAAGCAACCGGCCGTCGCGCCGAGCAGATCGAAGCGGATTTAAGCAAGCCTGATGTGTTGGAGGAGGTCGTTGCCAAAGCGCTTACCTTCTTCGGTCACATTGATATTCTTGTAAACAATGCCGGAATTATCCGTCGTGCGCCTGCTGTTGAACATAGCTGGAAGGATTTTGATGATGTGATCGACTTGAACCTGACAACACCGCCCCTATTTTGGAAAATGAACAGCGTACCCAGTCCATCACGGATCGGATTCCTGCTGCTCGTTGGGGCTTGCCTGAGGATGTTAAGGGTCCCGTCGTTTTCCTAGCTTCCTCTGCCTCCGATTACCTAAACGGTCACACGATTAATGTTGACGGTGGTTGGATGGCCCGCTAAGGCAAACGAAATTTATAATCAGTTAAGAATATAACGAAAAGCAGACCGATACAGGTCTGCTTTTTTGTCATATTTAAGTAGCTATCTCAAGCTTATCCGTCGATTCCTTTGGCCGCACCCGAAAAAGTAAACCGATTAGCGAGAAAACAAGAAAACAGCCTCCGAGAATATAAAACATCGATCCCAGCGATAAATACTGCATCCCGAAGCCCCCCGCATTCGGACCAATCAGTGATCCCACACTGAACAGGATGGATGATAATACATTAGAACAAGCTAGCAGGTTACGCGGCAATAGATCAGCAAGATAGGCAAGTCCGAGCGAGAAAAAAGACCCCACAAGCCCCCCTGCTATTGCAAGCAAGATTAGAATGATCCACTCCTGTTTGCCTGCGAAGGGAATAGCTAGAAAAGCAATCCCCCCCAGCATCCCCGCTCCTGTCAGCACGCTCCGTCTACCAATGCGGTCACTCAAAGCACCAAGAGGGAATTGGAGAATTAAGCTGCCAAGACCGATAGCAGGTAGAAGAAAGGATAGCCATGTATCGGTAATCCCTAACTTAATTCCGTATATAGGAAAGTTACTGTTCATCGTGGATTCCATATATCCATAGAGCAGTGCAGGCAAGAGAGCAAACCACCCGAGCATGATCGCCTTTGAATAACGCTTGCCAACGCTTTTCTCTAACGAATGAGCTTCCCTTTCTCCATACTCGTTAGGGAGTCTGGATAAAACAAGAAGACCCAGGCTTAGAAAGATGAAAATTGAAACAAAAGGAAGCCAGTGGGATAGCTTTAAGAGATTGAGTCCAATCGGTCCTATGCTGAAGCCAATGGAATAGGACATCCCATAAAGTGAAATATTCCGACCTCGCTTTTGTTTAGGACTTGAAGCAATAATCCATAGCTGTGTGCAAAAATGCAGCGAGCTATCCCCGATTCCCACGACAATTCGCAGCAAAACCCAAAAGCCTAGATTGTACCATATCGGAAAAAGCATGACCGAAATGGCCATCAAAAGCATTCCACAAATGATCAGCGGTTTATAGCCAAAGCGACGAAAAGGGATTTCAATAAAAAACATGGTGGCGAACGTTCCTACATACATCGCAGCGGCATTCAAGCCATTCATGCTGGAGCTAACCCCATCCTTTTCAAGCATTACAGTTAGAAGCGGCAGCATCAGTCCTTGACAAAAGCCTGACAACACAGTCAACATAATAAGGACTCGGAACCGGTAAGCCGGACCGGGTTTAGGCAGCGATAATAACCTCATGGGAGAAAAACCATCCTTGCAATCGTATAGTAGCTCAGCCTCTACCTCACTCGAGTCTTTATATGGAGTTGCAAGTAAAAACCGAACCCTTATATTCTATCAGAAACAGCATGGAATCGGTGATAAAAGTCCGTTAGGTGCTGATAAATGTAGCAGATATTATAGAAATTAATGAAGGAACTGAATCGTTTCTAAGCTTTGAGACATAGAGAAACTCCTGCATGTTGTTCATGTATAAGTTTTTGTAAGAAACCACATACTTTCTACATACTTATTCCTTATCATAAATCTAGAAAGTAAAATCACAAACTTTGGAGGGCTAATACAATGAACATGACCCACTATATGGGGCTGCTGGCAGACAATCAGCCATGGAATTTAATTTTGTTTATGGCAATCCCCGTTATTTTTGCGGAAGCGATCACCATCTCAGAATTTTTCATTCTATTTACCAAAAACTTTAAGGGAAGTTTGCGGGCATTTAATAGAACCTGCAGTATTCTTGCTGGTTTGTATTTTACCGGTATCTTCCTTTACTTGTTCACAACTGCCTTCATCCCTTTAACTGTAAACGGTGAATGGCATACCTGGGTAGACGTAGTTGCTGTCGGATTCTACTTAAGCGGCGTACTGTTCTTATTGCCCCTTGCCCTGCTTGATCTTGGTATCATTGGTCGCAAACGTACAGAGGAAGGCAAACAAAAGCTGCACTTTATCTTAGTCAGCGGATTCCTCGTTGTTGCTCACATCGCCATGATTTTCGGAATGGTTAACCCAGAAATTATTGGTGGAATGGGTAATATGCCTGGAATGTAATCGCACTTTACGGCATTCCGCAACTTTTGTTTTCTCATCAGCCTTAAATATTCCATTAAAGTATATCAACACGAAGAAAAAAGAGGCCAGCCGGTCGGCAGCCTCTTTTTTCTTCGTGTGCATTCATTTAGCAATCCTAATAAAGACAAGTCCCATCCAAAGTCTGGAGGGTAAAAAAATCAAAATCCGCATGAAGTTTTGCACCGCTCAAATCTTGGGCGCACAAGCCGA
>JACMJI010000438.1 GCA_014380705.1 Gorillibacterium sp.
CGATGAAGCTGATGAGAATTGCAGAATTTGCAATATTTCTTCTTCTCCAAGCGGTCAGGGTTGTTACGCTTGTTTTTGTTAGACGAATAGTTCCTCTGCTTGCAGCTTGTACAGGCTAACGTTATAATAACCCGCATGGATTTCACCTCCCGAGACAACCAGAATTAAAGAACCCCGATTGTCCTGAGTAAACTCCGACAAATAGGGCTACCTGAAATAATTTAGCATAACCGGCAGCGACCTGTCAAGGAAAAATTGAAGGCTATAAAAAACTAAAAGCCTCTATTTGTGAAAGTAGTGGACGTACTTACAGCAATTAAGAGCCATATTCCTCCTACCATTATTGACAGTTTAACATAAATACAAACCTTTCGTGGAGAGCCCCTCGTTATCTTTGCATGATCATATGAGCCAATAATAATAGAAAGAATTTAAATATAAAAACACAGAAAAGCACCCGTCCTCCCTAGGAGATAGGTGCTAATAATACATATCACGCACTTCCAAATATCGTTCAAGCTTACGCTTGACCCGTTGGAGTGCATTATCAATGGATTTAACATGTCGATCCAGATCGACAGCGATTTCCTGGTATGAACGGCCATCCAAATAAAGCATGAGCACTTTACGTTCCAGATCACTTAAGATCTCCTCAAGCTTGCTTTCCAGTCCACTAAATTCCTCCCGATTGATAATAAGCTCCTCCGGGTCCGTCACTTTAGGTCCGCAGATAATATCAAGAAGCGTACGGTCTGATTCCTCATCATAAATGGGCTTGTCTAAAGAAATATAGGAATTAAGCGGAATATGTTTCTGTCGGGTTGCAGTTTTAATAGCGGTAATGATCTGGCGTGTAATACAAAGCTCTGCAAAAGCCTTGAAGGAAGCCAGCTTGTCACCCCGAAAATCACGAATAGACTTGTAAAGTCCAATCATGCCCTCTTGCACAATATCTTCACGATCAGCCCCTATCAAAAAATACGACCGGGCTTTGGCTCGAACAAAATTCTTGTATTTGTTGATCATATACTCCAATGCTTCAGAATTACCTTCACGCACGGCCTCGACATTATCCTCGTCGGCCACCAGGGCATAGTCCCGTTTCCTTAAATCATATAGGTCAATACCCACTAAAAATCCCTCCGGCCAGGCTTGTCAGGAAGTAAATGCATCTACCGTTAACTGGGAAATAACCAAACATGTGTATCAAGTATACATGATTGCTCCGATTATCGTCAACCATGTGAAAGCGTTAACGACACACAAAATATATGAAACTATCCGTTATTTGTCTCCTCTTCGCCATTTTTCAAAAATGTCTCTCGTCTCCTGGCTCATCTTACTATCAAACGTGTTACGAGATCGTGTCGATTCATTAATCTGTTTACGAACATCCTTATGGCTTTCTCGTATCTTGATCAGAAGTTCTCTCGCAGGTAGCCGCAATGCTCCTCGGCCGAACACAACATGCTGCTCTGTCATATCAGAGGTTGCTACATAAACCTGTCTCCGCCGCCCTGTAAGGTCTGACACCAATCGCTCAATCAGTTCATCCGCGGTCTCTTTTTCTTTTGTATAAATAACATTCAGCTTACTATGCTCATAGATACCACCATGACCGGGAACCTGATAAGCATCGAACACGAGATATATTGTCATCCCAGAATAGCCTTGGTAATCAGAGAGAATATCAATCAGCCGATCTCGCGAGTCCTCTAGATGAATATCACGAAGCTTAGCTAACTCGGGCCAAGCTCCAATGATGTTATACCCATCCACGATTAAATAGTCCTTCATATTGGCCTATTTCACGATCTGGCGCTGGCGTATAACCTCATACATAAGGACAGAGGCGGCGACTGAGGCATTCAAGGAGTTGATGCTTCCAAACATAGGCAGCTTAACAAGAAAATCGCATTTTTCCCGAATAAGTCGGCCTATGCCCTTACTTTCATTACCGATGACTAATGCCAAGGGTATACGTAAGTCTGTCTGATAGACATTCTGCTTCGCCTCACCGGCAGCCCCCGCCACCCAAATCCCGCGCTCTTTCAGCATGTCAATGGTTTGGGCCAGGTTTGTTACCTTGGCGACCGGAACATACTCAATGGCACCAGCGGACGTTTTAGATACAGTAGCTGTAAGTCCTACAGATCTGCGTTTGGGAATAACGACACCATGAACACCCGTACACTCTGCTGTTCGCAGAATGGAGCCAAGGTTATGAGGGTCTTCGATTTCATCTAATAAAAGCAGGAAAGGCACTTCGCCTTCTTTTTCAGCAGCCTTAAGGATATCCTCAAGTTCTGCGTAATCGTAGGCTGCAACCTGAGCTACTACACCTTGGTGCTGCACATCTCCAACCATCTGGTCTAGCTTACGTTTATCTGCGGTTTGAATAATAATCCCAAGGGGCTTTGCCTCCGCAATGACCGGTCCGATATAGTGCTTTTGTGCGCCTTCAGCAATCCATATTTTGTGAATTGTTCTTCCCGCACGCAGTGCTTCCAGGACCGAATGCTTCCCTGCTAAAAATTCTTCTTCCATCTTTTATATCCTCCCGAGAGTTTGGCCAGATTGTCTAAGTTATTCGCTGATACTGGTCATCATAATTTCGTGCAGGCGAGTAAAGCTCTGCTGGTAATAAAGATATCCGATCAGACATTCAAAAGCGGTGCTATGTCGATACACGAGCACGTCTGTGTTCTTTGGCACCGTTCCTGACTTGGCATTGCGCCCGCGCCGCACCATGTTCAGCTCTTCCTCAGACAGCAGCGGCATGATGCGTTCAAGGGCTTTAGCCTGAGCCTTAGCTGATACGTACCGCGTTGATTCCAGATGTAGATGGTGGGGACGGTGGTTAGGCTTAGAGGCGACAAATTGCCGGATGAACAGATCGTAGACTGCATCGCCAACAAAAGCTAGTGCAAGTGGACTCATGAGGTTCGGGCCCTTAGCTGGTAAAAATGAAAATATCGTGTTATCCATCATTAGCTCCTTATTTTCGCCGCCAACGGATGCCCTGTGGGGTATCCTCTAGAATAATCCCGAGATTTGTGAGCTGCTCACGGATTTCATCGGCTCGGCTCCAGTTTTTCGTTCTCCGAGCCTCCTGCCGCTCCTCAATCAGGCATTCAATCTCTTCATCTACATTCTCTGTTTCCTCAGCATAGAGCAGTTGGAGTACCGAATCCATCGTCTCAAAGGCCGTGATCCACGCTCTAAGCGACTCTGCTACAACCACTTTATCCTGCATGTACCGGTGAGCAGCAGCAGCCAAATCGAACATCGCGGTGATGGCGTCTGGTGTATTGAAGTCTTCATTCATGCTGTTTTGAAAATGAGCCATCGAATGCTCCAAAGCTTGGTTCACTTCAGCATCGATTTGACCCAAATCAGGTTGAATTCCGACCGTATCAGTAGACTTCGCCTGTTCCAAGGTCTGCAAACGGTAGCGAAGATTGGCCATGCTATTATTCAACCGATCTACTCCTGCTTCTGCCTGTTGAAGGGATTCTCCGTTAAAGTTTAGCGGGTTGCGGTAGTGAGTAGAGAGGATTACGAAACGCAGCCATTCTGCACGATTTTCCTTGAGAAGTTGGCGAACCGTCAGGCCATTACCGAGGGATTTTGACATTTTCTCATTATCGATATTCAGAAAAGCATTGTGCATCCAGTAGTGGGCAAGTGGTTTACCATACAGGGATTCGGACTGGGCCGCTTCGCATTCGTGGTGCGGGAATTGCAGATCCTCGCCGCCTCCATGGATATCAATGGTTTCGCCAAGGTACTTTGCAGCCATAGCGGAGCATTCAATATGCCACCCTGGACGTCCCTGCCCCCAAGGGCTTAACCAACTGATCTCACCAGGTTTAGCTGTCTTCCATAGAACAAAATCCTGAGGGCTCTTCTTGCGTGCACCCACCTCAATTCGAATTCCGTACTGTAGATCATCTAAATTTTTGTGAGAGATCTGACCATATTTCTCAAAACTTTCGGTGCGGAAATAGACGTCCCCTCCGCTTTCATAAGCGACATCCTTCGCAATTAACTCATTAACAAAAGCAATGATCTCCGGGATATTCTCGGTCACACGAGGATTTAGGGTTTCGCCAATCTTGAGCCCCTTTGTGTCCTCCTGATAAGCGAGAATGTATTTATCTGCAAGCTCTAGAACTGAACTCCCTGTTTCCTCTGCTTTACGAATCAATTTATCATCCACATCTGTAAAATTAACGACAGAGCTAACTTTATAACCAACATACTCCAGATATCTCCGTACGGTATCAAAAAAGATAACCGGGCGTGAATTACCGATATGGATGTAGTCGTATACGGTTGGTCCACAGACGTACATCGTTACTTTACCCGGTTCAATTGACTTAAAATCCTCTTTCTTGCGCGTGAGTGTATTATAAATTTTTAGCGTCATTGTCTCTTATGCCTCCGTTCTTTGTCTGCTCCTGCTCTAACAGCTCTTTCAGTTCATCAATCTGCTTCTGCAATATTCGACAAATATCGATTACGGGATCTGGTAAATCCGCATGATTTAGCCGTTCAACCCGTTTGCCATCACGCTTCACGACCCGTCCGGGGTTGCCCACAACCGTACTGTTCGCTGGCACTTCTCTAAGTACGACCGAGTTAGCACCAATACGGGAAAAATCGCCTACCTTAAAGGAACCAAGTATCTTCGCTCCGGAGCCTATGACCACATTACTGCCGACGGTAGGATGGCGTTTGCCTTTTTCCTTACCCGTCCCCCCGAGTGTTACCCCTTGGTACAAGACGACGTCATCACCGATTTCACAGGTTTCTCCAATGACAACCCCCATCCCATGGTCAATAAAAAGCCGTGAGCCAATCACAGCCCCAGGATGAATCTCAATACCTGTCATAAAACGACCAAACTGAGAAACACAGCGGGCAAAGGCAAAGCTATTCTTCTTATAAAACCAATGGGCAATTCGATGCAGCCAAATAGCGTGCAGCCCAGAATAAGTTAGAATAACTTCAAAGTGGGAACGCGCCGCGGGGTCATTGTCGAAAACCGCATGGATATCAGACCGAAAACGTCGAAGCATAATTGGAACCCCCAGAATCGATAAGAATTTAGCTTGTATGCGTAAGAATGGATTCACCATTCATCCAAAGTAAAGAGTAAAAAAGCGCCTCTGCAGCCATTAGGCCACAGAGGCGCTTGTCAGCGCGGTTCCACTCTGCTTGGGAAAGTCTCCCCTAATGAATTACTGTCATACTGCGCAAATATCCGCAATAAAGACAATGGCCAAAGGTTCAATTCCCCACTTTAACGTCCTTATCGTGGACGACCCCGGTAGAATCTATGGTTGCCCATTCGACTCCACTGCTCACGGGTGCATTTCCTTCCGACGGAAATGGATATCTTACAGCCGGGACAATATTACGCTGTCCTGGATATCCTCTCTGGGCTCTCACGTCTGGTCGTACTCTCCCGGTCACGGCATTTACTCGTATTTATCTTTGATTAAGTATAGCTCAATCCTGCCTGCTATGACAATAAGCTCCGCAGGCGAGCCATAACTTTTTCTTTACCTAGTAAAGAAATGGTGTCGTTAAGGTCGCGTCCATGCATTTGACCTGTGACTGCTACTCGGGAGGTCATAAACAAAGGCTTGCCTTTAAAGCCCGTTTCAGCCTGTACTCGCTTGACCATAGCCTTTACACCTTCTGGTGTGAAATCATCATTAGCCTCAGCTTGCGCGAGCAAGCTTTGTAGAACGGGGCCGGCTGATTCTTCAGCTAGCAGCGCGCGACATTCATCATCAAAGGTCAACCCTTCACGGAAAAACAGTTCTGTAAGTTCAACAATTTCTGCAGCATGGCTCATTTGCTCTTGGTAAAGAGCAACGAGTCGATCAGCCCAAGCTCTGGTTTCATCATCCAGTTCAGCCGGGAGACGATCCGCTTTCTGCAGAAAAGGAATAGCCAGATCAGCTACACGAGCAGGATCTGCCTTTTTCATGTATTGGTTGCTCATCCAGTTCAGCTTCTCTGTATCGAAAACAGCTGGGCTTTTGGATACTCGATCGA
>JACMJI010000439.1 GCA_014380705.1 Gorillibacterium sp.
GAGCCACCAATCGACACGACAGAACTTGACAGTCCTACATTACTTGTTAACTTTTGAACTTGTGTTGCTGCCCCTGCGGCGCTACAGTTCAGTACCATACTTAGTAGAAATGCTGTGATTGTTGTTTTTATTAATCTGTTCATCTGTGTACAGCCTTCCCCTCCGTTTTTAGTTTTTTGCTCCAGAGCTACTTTACAAGTATGTCCAATTGCCGAATCTCATCCTCCTAAAAATTTCTTAAGCGCAGTGAAAATCAAATACGAATTGATGTCATGTTGCAGGACTCATTTTCCCATACCGCCCCGGACCAAGGTCTAGCTGCAATTTAACCTTTGGTCGGTTTCAACATTTTTCCACAACATGGATAATAAAAAACGATACTAGAGAACAAAGGGAGCTGGGAAAAATGAGTTTTTTTACAAAGTTTTCATTGAAGAATCCTGCGGCAGTCATTCTGCTAAGTCTGTTGATCGCCATAGGCGGAGTTTATGCAACTGGACAATTCAAGCAAGAGCAATTGCCCGATATTGCTTTTCCGGGGTTGGGTGTGGTCACCCTATATCCTGGAGCAGCACCAAATGAAGTGTTAAATACGGTTACCCTACCGATGGAGAAAACATTACGCAATATTGAGGGAGTTAAGAATGTTACCTCACAATCCTCAAACAGTGTCTCCTACTTCAGCTTAGAATTCGGCTATAGCGCGGATATGAAGGAAAAAGCACGTGAGGTGGAGGAGGCACTTAACAGTGTTAAACTTCCACAAGGAGTCGAAAAGCCCGAGGTACAGCGGTTCTCCACGGGTGGCCAGGCGATTATCTATTCCTCCGTCTATTTACAGGATGGCGTCCCTGAGCAGGAGATGGCGTCGATCGTTAAGGATCGTGTCGTACCTGCAATCCAAGGCTTGGAAGGCGTCGCGAAGGTTGAGGTTTTAGGGCTGCAGGAGGATGGTGCTTTTATTGAGTTGGACGCCCGCAAAATGGCGCTTCATCAGATAACCTATCAACAGGTTGCTCAAGTTCTTGAAGCCAATCATGTAAATGTTCCTTTAGGCGAGATTACACTGGAGAAGGTAAAACAACCGGTATTCATGAATGGCGGTGTTGAAACGCTGGATGATGTGAAGAATCTGTTCCTGACTCCAGACGTACGAATAAGGGACATTGCCGAGATTACTCGCGGCAACGAGCTTTCCGTTATCAGCCGAACCGATAACAAAGCAGGGGTCACGCTTAACATTTTCAAAACAACAGATGCCAATACGGTTGAAGTTTCGGACCATGTCATGGCAGCTTACGATGAAATTATAAAAGAAGGAAAGCTAGGCGTTGCCGTTCAATATGACCGGGCAACCGATGTCAAGGAATCGGTATCCAGCATGCTGCGTGAAGGCGGTCTTGGCGCACTGTTTGCTTCAATTATTATTCTGTTCTTCTTGAGAAATAGCAGAGCTACGTTGATCGCTGTTGTCTCCATTCCCCTTTCGCTGTTGGTAGCAATCATTTCGCTAAAGTTTTTCACGAATGTTACCTTTAATATGATGACCTTGGGTGGAATGGCGGTGGCGACCGGGCGAGTCGTGGATGATAGTATTGTTGTTATAGAGAATATTGTCCGCAGGCTGCAAAAGGAGAAAATAAGTAAGGATTTGATTCTTTCGGCAACGAAAGAAGTAGGAACAGCAATCACCGCATCGACTGTGACTACGGTAGCTGTATTTGCACCGATGGGATTGCTCGGTGGTCTAAGCGGACAGTTCTTCCGTCCCTTTGCTCTGGCTGTTTCCTTCTCGCTGCTGGCTTCCTTGCTTGTCGCCTTGACGATTGTCCCGCTGATGGCTTGGGGCTTGTTTAACAAAAATGTTCCCAAGGCTCATGGAGAAAGTCGTTTGAGCCGCAGCTATAAGAAAACATTACGTTGGTCCCTGCGGCATAAGCTGATTGTCCTTGTTGCCTCTATTCTGATTCTGCTTGGCAGCTTGCCGCTATTTAGCAAGGTAGGCATGACCTTTTTGCCGGAGTCCGAATATAAATATACCTTTGCCTCTCTCTCCATGCCGCTCGGAACCGAGCTTGATGAAGTCAAAAAAGAGGCGATTGCGATTGACGAAATTTTACGCAGCTCTAAGCATGTAAAGTCGTCACAGGTTACCATTGGCGGTACTTCGGACAATGGCAATCAAACCAATCGTGCTTCCTGGTTCATAGGACTTACACCTGAGAGCAATGTGGATGATTTCATCGATGAGATTCGACCCGACATTCAAGTTCCAACGGGCAGTACATTTGATCTGATCAAAGATGGTGGCAATGCTCTAATTGCTATTACGATCAAAGGAAATAACGAGCAGGACATCCGCCAAGCAACAGAAATGGTTACAGCCGCTGTTACGAAGCTTGATGGTACGGATAATGTTAAAAACAATCTCCAAGACGGTACCAAGGGTGTTGAGATCAAGGTACGTCAAGCGGATGCAATGAAATATGGATTGTCTGCTGCTCAAGCTGCGATGGTTGTCCATCCCTATTTAACTGAGAGTCCGATGGGTAAAATAGGCGAGGGCTCCTCAGCGATTTCGCTTTCGATGGCTTTAAAGGATTCATCCCTGACCTCAGCGGAGGATTTGGGTAATCTGCCGCTGGATACGACAGGCGAAACGTTAAAGCTGAAGGATATTGCCGATGTTAAGGTTGTTCAACTTCCAAGCGCCTTACAGCTTAAGAATGGTGAAACCTTCTCCACCGTCACCGCCTCGATTACAGATAAGAATGCCAATAAAGTGAACAGTAATCTCGAAGCCGAACTTAAAAAACTGAAGCTTCCCGAACATGTAACGTATGCGTTGGGTGGCAGCAATGAAGAAATCAGTGGCATGATGTCAGATATGGCGATGGCCATGGCAATTGCGCTTGGTATGGTCTATATAGTCATGGTGATCGCGCTCAAGGAAGCCCGCGCTCCCTTCGCTATCTTGTTCTCCTTGCCTTTCGCAGCCATTGGAGGCGTAATCGGAACAACAATCGTAAATGAACCGATCTCGATATCAAGCTTGGTTGGCTTCCTCATGCTGATCGGAATCGTGGTCACCAATGCCATTGTATTAATTGAACGTGTTCAACAGCAGATGAATCAAGGATTAACCATCCGCGAGGCCTTAGTGGAGGCTGGAGGAACACGATTGCGGCCGATTCTGATGACCGCCATTGCCACCATCTGTGCACTACTGCCTTTAGGGTTGGGAATGGGTACCGGCACCATCATCTCAACAGGTCTTGCTGTGGTCGTCATTGGCGGGCTTGCCTTATCTACCCTGCTCACGCTGATCATCGTACCGATCATGTTTGAGGTGCTGCATTATCGTAGAGCACGGAAGGAACGCCGCGAATGGAGCAGCGAGATTGGGCAGGTTGCTGCAGTTCCTCAGCAAGGGTAAACACCTCTTGGTGTTCCCCTAGTGTCGTGCTCTTAACGATGCGGAGACAGAATAAAACGAGGCAACGGGTCGCTTTAGACCTGTTGCCTCGTTTTATTCTAATTGTAACCGTAAGTACGCTTCCGTTGTATCTAGATGAGGGAGACTCTATCTCTCCCCTCTGTTTTAATCAAATCGCCAGCTTCTCAAGCTGAGATTGCCGTATTGATAGCTACTGTGGAGCAGCGTTGCTATACGGTTTTTGTCTCCCGATCCCATAGCGAGCAGCAATAGAATAAAATGCTCACTCGTCGGCACAGCATCCGCCGCATAGGGCGCTAGTTCATGGTAGCGGAACAACGCCTCAAGATCCCAAGCAGCGATTTTGTCCTGAATCCACTTGTCAAACCCACCAGCCCAATAATCCACGCCATCCGCCTGCCAGTTTAGTCTCCGCAGATTATGAACGGTTCCACCGCTTCCTATGATCAGAACATCCTGCTCCCGAAGCGATTGCAAAGCCTTGCCAATCTGGTACTGCTGCTTATTCGCCAACTTTGGGTTAACCGATAATGCAATCACGGGGATATCCGCATCAGGGTAAACCAGCTTAAGAACAGCCCAAGCTCCGTGATCTAGACCTCTTTTATCATCAAATATATTTGGTATACCCTGCTTTGTGAAAAGCGACTGAACCTGCTCGCTGATCGAACGTTCGCCCCTTGCTGGATAAGTTACGCGGTAAAGCTCTTCAGTAAACCCCTAAAAATCATAAATTGTTGAAAGCGCCTCGGCTGCGCCAATCGTCTGTATCTCTGTTTCCCAGTGAGCAGAGAAGATCACGATCGCTTTAGGTTTTGGCAGCGTGGAAGCTATATCCTTTAAAAAAGCCGTATAAGGAAGCTGCTCAAGAACGATAGAAGGTGCTCCATGGGCAAAAAAGAAGGAAGGCATCATAAACTTATCATTCCTTTCGAATAAAATACGAATCATATGGGATCAAATAGGATGCGCGATTTAAATAACA
>JACMJI010000440.1 GCA_014380705.1 Gorillibacterium sp.
ATAAACTATGCGGCTTTGTTTTCACCGAGTTCCGGGATGTTACGAATGAATATAATGGCTATTACCGGCTGGACGGCTCCGATAAGCAATTTGGTTATGAGGCTTTCGTTCCCGATATGACACTAGCTGATTTGCATTCAGCGGATTTTATCGTTATGGATACGGCTCCGTGCCAAACGATTGATGCAGGAGCAGAGGTTTCCGTACCATTGCTGCGGTCCAGTTATTCCGATCAACATCATGGGGAAACGCTTCGATTGGTGTGGGAGCTTTGGTATGATAACCTCGGGACTCGCGTTGTTGCAGACTGTGGCAGCATAAGCATAGAGTGGAATGGTTATGGTGTTGCCCAAATGGAACCCGTTGCGCTCCGTATGCCTGCTCAGGATGCTGTTGCTGTACTGGCCATCCGTCTGATGGATGCAGCAAACAACGTCATCACTCGTAATTTTACAACCTTTGACGTCCAAAGCGGCAAGCAAAATGGTTATTATAGTGCGGGTGCAGGCAACGGATTTGTTCGTACTAAGGTTGGATGCTTTAGTGAACAATCTTTCTCCAATACTTGGGAAGCTATTGAGGGCAGTAAAGTGAACGGAATCGGGTCAGGGCATTTCATCTACAATATCACCCTACCGGATCAAGCGGAGCATGCGGTCATAAATGAAGTTGAAATCATGTTCGAAGCGAGCGCTAAGCGCGTTCTGGCTCGTAATGTAGAAGGGGCTAAAGTTCTAGATGCAGGCTTAGATATGATGCACGGAGCTGATGCCAATGTAGAGTATAATTCTAGCACGTATTATATGACGGACGACGAAAAGCACACATCGGTTGTTCACGTTCTAGTAGATGGGGAGAAGGTAGGTTCGTTCTTCCTTCCGGATGACCCGGCGGATAGCCGTGGTGTTCTATCCTGGCATTATCAACCGATGGTGCGAAAACTGGACGAAGCCGGTTCCTATGGATATTTGTGCAAAGTGAGCATTCCAGGACAGCTTGCAGCGAAGCTTGATCGAAACCGCAGCCTCAAGCTTGAACTGCAGGCAGAGGAAGGCGGACTTGCACTGTATGGTCGCAATGCCGGTCGATACCCAGTGGGTCTCATGATCCGATATAATTAACAATAGAAGAGTCTTGAAGGATGCGCCCTTTGGCATCCTTGGCAGAAAAACCCCGCCTAAGTCGTTACAGCTTAGGCGGGGTTTTCTGCGATTAAGGTCTCAGAAAGCGGCAGGTAACTTAATGTGTAACAATTTTAGGTCTATATGCCTAATTTATATTGAAAAACCGATTGTATATTCTTCTAAATATTCGTATAATATCAATAGCATACCAATGTAAGAATTTGGCACAACCGTGGAAACGCGGCGTCGCAAAGCTTTAGGGGCTACAGCTTTAAGCCAAGCCAGCCAGCTGCCTGGGAGGGAATTTAACTCTTAAAGGGTATGAGTTTGTACTGTTCTCACAATAATTTAAGCGGTTGATCCTCTCCCGGGTAAATACTACTAAATGGTGGTCTACTATGATTTTTACCGGTAAGGACAATCTTTCGATCAACCGTCTGGTTCTTTATTTCTATTGGCTATTCGCCATCCTTCTTATCATAGCTTATAAAACTGTTTATTTGTTATCTGTTGGAAAAGGCCTTTGGTCTACAGGTCATAGGATTTCCCCGGATCTCATTCATCCCTGTATTTGCATGCTTGCTCTCCTAATAACGACCGAAATGCTTTATCGAATCATTCACAATTATTTTGATTATCTACTGATTGGCCTTGGGTTTATATTCTCAATGGTAATTATTTTGTTATTCAGCCAATACTTCGCAGGAATATATATGGTTCTCGTTTTTCCCATTGTAATCTCTCTCTTTTATTTCAATACGAAGAAATTATGGTTCGCTAGCATTCTTACACTCGTTGGCTTTTTTGTCATGCTGCCTTTTATGGAGTTTTTACAAGATGCCATTTCGATCTATGACTTGCTTGGAATTGTACTCATGGTTTTTAGTGTCAGTATTTTAGGTCATGCCATACTCATAAGAGCTAAGGAACTTCAAGTATCGCTAGCGCGTGCAATCCGCTCTGAGACAGAAGCATTTGCAGATTCAATCGCTATTGAGAGTGATTCCAAATATGATTATTTAACAGGGCTATATAATCATATTACCATTCAAGAGTACATGACAGCGCTTATCCATCAGCATGAATCCTACGGAATGCCTTTGCAGTTAGCCATTCTTGATATTGATGATTTTAAGAACATCAATGATTCCTTGGGGCATCATTTGGGTGATCGTGTTCTGCAGGAAACAGCTTGTCTATTAAGATCCTCTATTTCAAGTGATGATGTGGTTGCGCGCTATGGTGGAGAGGAATTCGTACTTCTGTTAACGGGCAAGACGTCAGAGAAAAGCTTTGAACGCTTAGAGCAGATTAGGGAAAGACTGGAAGAACTTCATTTCCCGGAACTGGAGGATCATCAGATTACAGTTAGTATTGGCATGGTGGACTATTCTAAAAATATGGGCAAGGAAGGATTATTTAAACTCGCGGATTCATTCTTATACGAAGCCAAGCGCTCTGGCAAGAACAAGACGGTTACACATCCGAGGAGTGGAACGTGCCATGCTGAACAATTACCAGGGTAATGAGTTTGTATCAAGCTGGAATCATAAGATACGCAGGTTGTATTGGGTTCTTTATTTGGTACTAATGGTCTCATCATTAGCAGCTTTACCTAACGTATTCCGGGAAAATCCTGAAATGCTCCGTTCCTTCATCCGAAATCATATCCTGATTCAGAACAGTTTTATTCTAGCTCTTCTGATTTTAGCAGAATGGATCAATAGGCTGCGCAGCAAACTGCAAGATTATATCTTATTAATTATAGGCTCCTGCTACGCTTCCATTGTTGTAGGTTCGATCCCCATTCCTGTATATGGGGTTCAACTTGTTATGATTTTGCCTATTCTAGTATCTATATTTTATTTTAATTATGGAAAGGTTATATTTTCTTGCGCAATATCGCTAATGTCTTACCTTTGGACCTTAGCTGTTATTTCTTATGATGGAGTCGTATACAATCAAAAATCACTTGGCTTCACGCTAATCCTCTTCTGTTCATTTACGGCACTAGGTATTGTAAACCGTGGACTTCGAATGATTAAAGATGAGAAAAGGGCATTATTGAACGAAGCTAAACATCGTCTTCAGGAGCACATTATGAATGAAACATGTCATAAAGATGCATTGACCGGACTAAACAATCACAAGTCATTCCAGGAAAACATTCGATTAGCACTCAACGATACCTATAAACGCCCTTTGCATCTAGCTATGATTGATCTTGATAATTTCAAATCGATAAATGATACGTTCGGCCACTGGGCTGGCGACACTGTCTTACATAGAATTGGAGCGTTGCTGTTGGAATTTTCGGAGGAGCGAATTCTAACCTCACGGTATGGCGGAGAGGAATTTGCAATTATTTTTACCGGATTACAAACGATTGAGGTATTCGAACGGCTGGAAAAACTGCGAGCCGATGTTGAACAGATTGATCTCTCAGAGCTGAGTGGGAGCAAAATCAGCATAAGTGTTGGTTGCCGGCAGCTTATGGATAATGAAGACTGCAATTCCCTGTTCATGCGTGCAGATGAGGCTCTTTATCAGGCAAAGCATGGAGGAAAAAACAGAGTTGTATAATCAATGTTAATCATTAATATTTTGAAATCACGATAATGGCTAAAAGTAATGTTAGTCTAAATTCAATAAAACAGACAAAGCAGGTCTCCATGGTAGGGACCTGCTTTGTCTTGAGCTTACTCCTAGATTTATCTTAATCTAGAAATTAAAAATATTTCGGAAGCCAGTCCCCGTGTGCTTCGATCAGATCATCGCACATCGCGATAATATCATCGATGGATAATTCAGCAGCGGTGTGTGGATCAAGCATCGCAGCGTGGTAGATGTGTTCTCTTTTGCGGGTAATAGCGGCTTCGATGGTTAAGAGCTGGGTGTTGATGTTGGTGCGATTAAGTGCAGCAAGTTGTGGCGGTAGATTTCCCACATAAGTAGGGTTGATACCGCTGCGATCCACTAGACAAGGCACTTCAACAACGGCTTCTCTAGGTAGATTAGGGATAAGTCCTGTGTTCATGACGTTCCCACCGATTTTGAACGGTACGCCTGTTTCAATAGCTTCAAGAATATAAGAAGCATATTCATGAGTACGCTCATGACTCAAGTCAACGGCACTAACCAATTTGTCGCGCATCGCCTTCCAATTTCCAATCTGCTCGATACAACGACGAGGGTATTCGTCCAGTGGGATATTGAAGCGCTCAATCAACTCAGGATAATTGTTTTTGATGAAATAAGGGTGGTACTCCGCATTATGCTCGGATGATTCGGTAATATAGTAACCAAACTTGAGCATCATCTCGTAGCGAACCATATCATGATGCTTTTCCTTCTGTTTCTCAGCAGCCAGTCTCTTGATTTCGGGATAGAGGTCGACTCCATCCTTTGTTACTTCCAGCAGGAATGCCATATGATTGATACCGGCGATCTTGGACTGCACGCCTTCATGGCTTAAGCCAAGATGATCAAACATGCCGGGGACACATGCTTGTACACTGTGACAGAGTCCAACGGTATTTATGTCGCCATACGTATTCATAACATTCGTCAGAACAGCCATTGGATTAGTATAATTAAGAAATAGTGCATCTGGGCAAACTTCACGAATATCCGCTGCAAAATCGAGCATAACAGGAATCGTCCGCAAATTACGAAAAATACCGCCAATTCCTAGTGTGTCAGCAATCGTTTGGCGTAAGCCGTACTTCTTAGGAATCTCAAAGTCTGTTATGGTACAAGGATCATAGCCGCCTACTTGAATGGCATTAACAATGTACTTTGATCCGCGTAATGCTTCTTTGCGGTCTGTATAAGCACGTACGGTACATTTGCTGCCAAGAATTTTCTTGAGGTTGAGCAGCATCGTTTCGGAATCGTTCAGACGTTCGCGATCAATGTCGAACAACGCAAGCTCGAAATCCTGCAAAGCGGGTGTAAGCATACAATCGCCTAGCACGTTTTTAGCAAATACAGTACTTCCTGCGCCCATAAAGGTAATTTTACCCACAATATTTCCTCCCTTGATCTTGCTATCCTTTTCCTATTTAATGTAACGTAGGAAGAAGTATTTGTGAATGGAAGGATCGAACAAAAACATGGACATTTGTAGCATGTTTTAATGTTGTAAAGGAAATTAAAAGGACATAAAGGAAACATTTCAGGCCATTTTGGCGTCTGGATGGATAAGTGAGGGGATCTTGAATGATTATCGGGCATAAGTCTTTTATGGTCAGGATCAATCCAGCACCGAAGCAGGGAGACTTATCTGTTCTATTTAGTGGCAAAGCCAGACCGAAGCCGGGACTTCGGAATGGACCTGCTATCCACGATTATTTTCTGATCCATACAGTTATTGGGGGGGCGGGATGGTTTGAATTGGCGGGGAAGCAGTATCAATGTACGGAAGGAGATAGCTTTATTATTTTTCCAGGCATGGTTTTCCTTTATGAGCCATCTGTAGACACACCCTGGTATTATTGTTGGGTTGCTTTTACAGGTGATAATGCCGCCAAGCAGTTGGAAGAGCTCGGGATTACCCCAGAGCGTCCTGTGATTTCAACGACGAATGTTGTTAAAATGCAAAATATCTACAAACGAATGAGAGATGGCTTGGATATGGAGCATGCCCCTAGTTTAATCGATTTGGAAGCATCGGGATTACTGCGATTGCTTATCTATGAGCTTGGGTTAGCGAACCGTGAATTCATGCCAAAGGAAGAGAATCCGCTCTCCGACCAGGAACGTCAGCTCGACCAGGCCATCCGCTGGTTATTCCTCCAATATACCCAATCGATTACAATCGAACAGCTTGCCAAATCACTCGGGTACCATAGAACGCATTTATCGCGAATTTTTAAGCAGAGAACAGGTCAATCACCAGCACAATACTTGCTAAAAATCCGCATGGAAAAAGCAAAAGAACTGCTGGGCAGATCTCTATCCATAACAGAAGTCGCCGCATCCGTAGGATACAGCGACCCGCTTTATTTCTCAAGGCAATTTCGCAAATGGACAGGCGAATCCCCTACGGACTATAGGCAGAGGACTTACCCTGCAGCGGGGACAGCAAGATTGTAGTACTCCTCAAGTGTAACGCCTTGCTCAAATACTTCCTTAGCGACGGGCTCTCCGATAAATCGGATGTGCCAGGGTTCGTACATGTACCCGGTAATATCCTCGTTACCCTGGAGGTACCGAATAATAAACCCATACTCCCAGGAATGCTTGGCGAGCCATTTGCCTTCCTTCGTCGTTCCGAAGGACTGCGTAAGCTGATAGTTCACGCTCTTGCTGGAAACATCCATGGCTAAACCGGTTTGGTGC
>JACMJI010000441.1 GCA_014380705.1 Gorillibacterium sp.
GTAAATCCTTGGGCTTGTCGAAGAGGATTTCAGCCAATGTCCTCTCTCTCTGGCGACTCGCTTTTAAAGATTCATGTCCATGGTCAGAGCCATTACTTTGTATTTTGAGAAAACAAAAAGCATACTTATCCCGAAAGGGACGAGTATGCTCGTGGTTCCACCCTAATTTTGACCCGCGAAATGCGAATCCTCATTAATATCTGTAACGGGAACACCCGGCGAAATATACTTTCAAGGAAAAACCTTGATTTCGATATCGCAGCTACAAGGTGGTAAATCCTTAAGCTTGTCGAAGAGGATTTCAGCCTGGGTCCTCTCTCTCTGGACGACTTACGTTAAAGACTCATATCCTTGATAATGGCTTTTGTTGTTTCCAATTAAAGCAAATGAATGAATATATGTCAAGCGGCATTCCAAAATACTGCCTGCCTACAATTTTTTGCATTCATGATTAAGACAATCGAAATATTGCATTGAGTTCTTCTGCCGCTTGCTTGAACTATCCTATACTGATATAATAAATCTAGACAGTCTGGACATATTAGGAGAGATGGAATATGCATAATCATTGGCAGCTTCAGGAAGCCAAGAATAAATTCAGTTATGTTGTCAAACAGGCAACTGAACAAGGACCCCAATTTATCACAGTGCACGGAAAACCTTCGGCTGTACTCCTCTCCGTGGAGGAATATCAATCCATTATTCGGCCAGAAAAGAAACTTTCCGAATTCTTGATGGAATCCCCTTTTCAATACGGGGAGATCGAACCGGATCGAAGCAAGGAAGCCCCCAGAGAGGTTGATTTATGAACATCCTGTTAGATACCAACGTTATATCAGAGTTGGTCAGAAAGCAGCCCAACAATAAAGTAGTTAACTGGATTGAGAGCTCTGATGAGAGCAGTCTGTATTTAAGTGTCATTACCCTTGGAGAACTGGTGAAAGGTATTGCAAAACTGCGTGATGAAACCCGTGTTAAACTATTGGAACGTTGGGTCTATCACGATTTAATTCATCGATTTGATGGACGCATTTTAGCACTGGATGCCTCCGTTATGGTTAGATGGGGTCGCATACAGGGACATGCGGCAAGAGATAATTTTACCTTACCGGTGATGGATAGTATGATCGCCGCAATAGCAATCGAGCACAAAATGATCGTAGCAACCCGAAATACAGATGATCTGATTCGATGTGGTGCAGACGTCATTAATCCTTGGAATACCTAGGACCATTCAAAAAAGTTGAAGAACTTCCGGGATTTATACCAGCTGAGAAATTGAAAAATGTTATTTACGAAATTGATCCTAATCAAACTCCTGGATCTCTGCTTGGCTAGGCATCGTTTTGCCGCCTTTCTTAGCAGGTCTTTTTCTTGTAAGTATTTTTTGATCGTGGTATGCTTAGAATATAAATAAGGAGACAGTCGCTAACTGTCTCCCGTGTACAAACTTGGGTGAGAACCCTCCATAAAGTTGCAGAAGTAGTCCACCGAGCGGTCAACTCATATGGTGGGCTACTTTCGTTTATCGATGTAAGTTAAAAGCGCCAATAAGAAACTACCGAACGCTATCAACGCAACAATCGCTTGGAAAGTAACCATGGCATCAACCTCCTTTCCGGAGGGATGCCGTCACCACAAGTTGAGCTGTACAAATCTATTATAGCAGTACGAATCGGTAGAATCTACGGATAAACCATATACAAGAACTCCACATAGGCTTTAGTTGCATCATCCAAACTCATTTCCATAAACTGTTTTTCCATTTTAGGCCATTCCTTACAGGATGGCCTTTTTGTGCGGAGCTATTTATATTCCTCGTTTTTGTGATGCAATTCACCGTGTGGATGGAATCCTTTTATTATGAGCCACACCGCCATAACCATTTCCTGCAAACCAAGTGGCAGCAACGGAAGGTCAGATGGTGTTCCAAACAAGGCGAATACACCTGTTGCTAAGTAAATAATGCTTGCAATAAAACCCCAACCCGATAGCCACCTTGGTATTAGCTTGGATTGGTATAACACATAATAGAGCATTAAGGCACCAAGGCTAAATATAATCATTGTAAAGGAATGAATCTGTCCACCTGATTTCGATAACAAATCACTCAAATTCTGAAGGCTGGTACTGTTTGAAGAAACTGTTTTTACATATTCCTTACTTAATACCACAAGCAATAGCCAAATCGCAGTAACAATATAGGTGAAGGGCTCAAGAGCCCCCCGGAAAACAACATACCCAAGAGCCAAAGCTTCATTATACTTCTTAATAATCGGATAAATAATAACCGGAATCAATGCAAGTGATATTCCCATCATCAATATAAAGAGCGTGGCTATTTTGACTTGGTTTACATTTGCTGTTGCTTTCATGAGTATATCCGTACTCCCAAGAATCGAACCGGAAAATACAACACTCAGTATGCCTGCAACCGTCCCCAAGATATATAAAATCCCAACAAATCTGGCTACCCTTTTGGAATCATTCATTCAACATTCCTTCTTTCTTTTATTTTTCTTGGTCTTTTAATTCATAATCGAATACATCCCCGATCTTAACACCAAAGGTTTCAGCGATATTGAAAGCAAGTTCTAATGAGGGAGAATATTTGCCCGCTTCAATTGCGATGATGGTCTGTCTCGAGACTCCTGCTTTTTCAGCCAGCTGCTGTTGTGTCATTTCATTGGCAAAGAAACGCAGTCTGCGGATGTTGTTTGTAATCTGAAGTTTCCTAGCCATTGTTTACTCCCCTTCTGTAATAGTACAACTGGATCAAACTTCCAATCAGCGATCCTGCGAAGAAGGATCCAAACATAATGTTAAGCATGACAGCACTTGAATTGTTTAATACCTGCGACACAAGGGCTACGATAAATCCACTGCTTACTACAATGAAGCCAATTCTCACGGATTTGAGTTCAATGAGCTTATCCATTTCATCTGTAATCATTTCTGTTTCTATGGATTTCTCAATTTCTTTATCATCACATTTGCCAGTCCGTGTTTTTTCCTGTACAGCAACCGCCACAGAAAGCAGAATATGAAAAATGATTTGAATGACAATGGCTGCAACAATTCCAATACCGATAAACATGAGCATGGTTCTCGCCCAGAATTTCATATCATCTACAGCAATAGCACCCAATTGAACTTCCCCGTATGCGTAGGTGCAATATGCCCCAAAAATTAGTATCCCAGTAATCATGGAAACAATAGCTTTCTTCTATTGATATGACATTTCCAACACCTCCTGTGATGTATTTAACTATATACATAATGTATAGTATATAATACTTAATGTCAAATAATTTTTACATCAATTAAA
>JACMJI010000035.1 GCA_014380705.1 Gorillibacterium sp.
CATAGCGGGAAACGGAGGAAAAAGCAACGGTACGGCAAAAAGCGGAACCTTAAGCTAGCAATCATGCTTGCCTATTCCTCCCAATCTATTCTGGCATAGGATATAGAATAGTTGAAGAGTTGGAGATGAGGCGATGTTGACGGCTGCCAACACGGTAAGCAAGGTAAGGATCGATGTGCTGATCCCTGCGATCGAGAAGGATTTAGCTACCCTCCCTTATGTAATAGAAGCGGTTAGAAAAAACATAAATCATCCTATCGGAAAAATCCTGGTAAAATATCGATAAAACCAAGCTCTACGCCTACTCCGAATTTGAAACCTACGGAAACTTTCTCTACGCCCAGGACCGCAAGCCCCGATGGCATTCTTGTGGCGAATAAAAAGAATGCTAGCCTAATTAAAGAACAGCTAGGCCCGGTAAGCCAAAAGCCGATGGTTGAGGAGAAAAGATGGGGAACCTGCCGTACTTTAGATCATTTTAAGTCGGGAGAAGAAACCATTGTCCGCAAAATCGAGTTGAACGCAGGGAAGAATACCAGCTATCATCAACACGCGCTTAGAAAAGAAGTTTGGATCATCCTTGCAGGCGGGGGGCAGCTTATCCTAAATGAAGTCATCCAAGAAATTACTTCATTATAAGCATCACTAGAGATGTACCCGATAAGTGCGAGCTTGAGTAGGGCGGAAAGCACTTATCGGGACCCTATTTATGGACGTATTTGGTTAAAGTTTACTCTGTTGTGATACAATAGAGATACGTTTGCAGACCAAAACCAGAAAAGAGATGAAGACCATGAGTAAGCCAACCATTGAACAAGAACTGGTGCAGTACATAGCCGACAAATCAAAAGTAGAGTCCAATAAGATCGTTCAGGTTCTGCAGTACGGTCGAGAATTCCTGAATAATGCAAAGGCCAATGCACAAGGGGAGGTCGAGATCGACAGCGATGACCAAGTGGATTTTGTGCTGGGTCACCCCGACGTTAAGCTGGATGAACTAACCGTTGAAACAATTTTGGATCTTGAGATGGATTACCTCATGGATAAAGGCGAGGCAGGCTCGTGGATTGTTGAAGAATAAGCCGGTTCATTTCATTTCTTTACTCTAAATTGTATCCCATAGAGGGTTCCTTTGTTGAAAGGCCATAAGAAACCAGACAGCTTGCGATGGCAAGTTCCTGGCTTCTTGTGGCTTTAGCTTTATCTTCTTGCCAATTATGGAGTTGCCGTTATAAAGAGTTCATTCTATATAACCCCTTGAGCCAGCATGGCGTCGGCCACCTTCAAAAAACCAGCGATATTCGCACCAATCACCAGGTTCCCTGGCTGACCATAGGCTTCGGCAGCTTGCATGCTATTGCGATAAATAGTGGTCATTATGCTATGCAGCTTGGCATCGACCTCGTCGAACGTCCAGGAGGTGCGCATACTGTTTTGAGCCATCTCTAATGTAGATACGGCTACACCGCCAGCGTTAACTGCTTTAGCTGGGCCAAAGAGAACGCCGCTGTTGAGGAAAACCTCAATAGCTTCCAGGGTGGAAGGCATATTGGCCCCTTCACCGATCGCTTTGACGCCGCCATCCACTAAGCGCTCGGCGGAAGCTGCATCAATCTCATTTTGCGTAGCACAAGGGAGGGCGATATCGCATGGGATTGACCAGATACCCGTACTGCCTTCGTGATAATCCGCTTGTGGATGCTCTTCTACATAGCTGCTTAATCGTTTTCTTTCGACCTCCTTCAGCCGCTTAAGTGTGCCTAAATGGATTCCGGAAGGATCATAGACATAACCGTTAGAATCACTGCAGGCGACAACCTTTGCGCCGAGTTCGGTAGCTTTTTCAATGGCGTAGATGGAAACATTGCCTGAACCGGAGACAATTACGGTACTTCCGCTAAATCCGAGCCCTTTATCCTTGAGCATCTCCTCGACAAAGTAGACAGCCCCGTATCCAGTCGCTTCTTTGCGGGCCAAGCTTCCCCCGTAGCCGAGCCCCTTCCCGGTTAGAACACCTGCCTCAAAGCTTCCGTGAATCCTTTTATATTGACCAAACATATACCCAATTTCTCTAGCTCCTACACCAATATCACCGGCAGGAACGTCCGTATCTGGACCAATATATCGACAAAGCTCTGTCATAAAGCTCTGGGTGAAGCGCATAATCTCCCCGTCAGATTTGTCCTTCGGGTCAAAGTCCGAGCCTCCCTTGCCTCCACCAATGGGCAGGCCTGTGAGGGAGTTTTTAAATATTTGCTCAAAGCCGAGAAATTTTATGATGCTGGCATTTACGGTTGGGTGGAAACGAATGCCGCCTTTGTAGGGTCCAATACTGCTGTTGAACTGTACACGAAATCCCCGATTCACTCTAACCTGTCCTTGATCATCCACCCAAGGTACACGGAATGTAATCATTCTTTCAGGCTCTGACATCCTTTCGAGAATACCATTTTCCATATATTTCGGGTGAGCAGCAAAGACGGGAATGAGTGAGTTGAAGATATCCTTCACCGCCTGGAGAAATTCACTTTCGTGAGGGTTTCGCTGCTGGATAACTTCATAAACGTTCGAGATATAAGCTTGAGCAGCTTCTAATGAATCAATCTTGCTTGGCTCTGAACTTCCCATTGGTTGCCATCCCTCTCTCTTTGCGGGCCTTTTACAGACAGTCTTATTGTATACCACTCCAATAGTTTATATTTCCTTGCGTTCGAGGACATCTAAGCTTCTGTCTTCTCAGCGAAGAGCTTGATGATTTCAATCACGACATTTGTCGCCTGAATCATATTATCGACCGATACATATTCATACTTGCCGTGGAAATTCTCGCCTCCGGTAAAAACATTCGGTGTAGGCAGCCCCTTAAAGGAAAGCTGGGAACCGTCTGTTCCCCCGCGAATGGGAGCCACTTTTGGCTCAATCCCCAAATTCACCATCGCTTGATAGGCGATGTCAACGATTTCCATAACGGGTTCGATTTTCTCCCGCATATTGTAATATTGATCCTTCATCTCCAGCAGCACGTTATCCTTGCCATAGATAGCGCGAAGCTCTTCGGTAATAGCCGTGATCTTGGCCTTCCGCGCTAGAAACTTCTCTTTATCATGGTCACGAATGATATAACGAAGCGTCGCTTGTTCGACATGTCCCGAGATTCCATTCAGATGGTAAAAGCCCTCATAGCCTTCCGTATGCTCAGGTGATTCTGCTTCCGGGAGCCGAGACTGAAAATCCCAAGCTAACTTTATCGCGTTAACCATCTTTCCTTTAGCGGTACCCGGATGCACATTGTTTCCCTGGAAAGTAACCGTAGCTTGGGCCGCATTGAAGCTTTCATATTCCAACTCGCCAAGCGGGCCACCGTCTACAGTATAGGCAAATGCTGCACCAAAGGCAGGGACATCAAACTTATGCGCGCCGCGCCCAATCTCTTCATCTGGCGTAAAGGCCACTCTGACCTTTCCATGCTTGATTTCAGGATGGCGAATGAGGTAGGCCATGGCGGTCATGATCTCCGCAATTCCGGCTTTGTTGTCAGCTCCAAGTAATGTAGTCCCATCCGTCGTAATCAAGGTATGACCGACATACCCAGCAAGCTCGGGAAAGCTTTGTTTGGTAAGAACCACAGAGAGGGCTTTGTTGAGCACAATGTCCTCGCCATCATAGTTCTCAATGATTTGTGGTTTAACATCCGTACCGGTGAAGTCCGTTGCCGTATCCATGTGAGCAAGAAATCCAATGGTGGGTATGGACTTGTCGGTAGTGGCGGGCAAGGTAGCCATAACATACCCGTTCTCGTCCACCGTTACATCGACCATGCCAATCGTTTTTAATTCAGCAACGAGCATATGGGCAAGCGTCCATTGTCCGGGTGTGGATGGGCAATCATTGCTATTCTCATCGGATTGCGTATCCACTTTAACGTAAGATATAAAACGTTCTACGATTTCCTTCTTCAAGAGTCGTTCATCTCCCTGTCTGGTATTCTTTTACTATATCACTTAACTTATAAAATGAGGAATCACAGAAAAACGTTATTTTGCATTACATCTTGTTGGCGTAACATTGTTATGCTACAATTCATTTAACCAAACAAAACATTGTTACACTAATGATATCACTGATAAACTCAGCAACACAGGAGGCGAGGCATTGGACAACGACCAATGGATTTCGAAGAAAAAGCTGCTCCAGGAAACCGGAATTTCCTACGGTCAGTTGTATCGGTGGAAGCGACAAAATCTCATCCCCGATGCCTGGTTCGTTAAACAGGCATCTTTTACAGGGCAGGAAACCTTCTTTCCAAAGGATCGTATCATCGAACGTGTTTATTCCATTCTCAATATGAAGGATGCCTATTCTCTGGAAGAGTTAGCCGCCGTATTCTCACCGGAACAGTCCAAGAAAACATTCTCGGTCGACCAGATCGGGAAGTCAATCGATTTGAAATCGGTTTCTGCGCGTTCGCTTTTGCATCATAATGAGGGAAGAAGCTTGAGCTTTCTGAATTTATTATTTTTCCAGGTGGGTAATCTCCTCGAGAAGGGTCAGATTATCAATGAGCATTCGGCAGATCGCTTTGCG
>JACMJI010000036.1 GCA_014380705.1 Gorillibacterium sp.
GCCATCACACAGACTCCCATTCAGAAAAAGCTCCTCCCTCTCGACAACATCCATGCCGAAAAGGGAACGACTGATTATTTGTACGAGCCGTCCGCTGAAGGTGTTTTATCCGTTTTGCTACCCAAATACGCGGAAACGCTCATCTACAGTGCCCTTTTGGAAAGCAAGGCGAGCGAATTTGGTGCAAAAATGACGGCGATGGGCAGTGCGACGAAGAACGCATCCAAGATGATCAACAAGCTGACGCTGACCTATAACCGAGCCCGTCAAGCGGCGATTACCCAAGAAATAACTGAGATTGTCGCAGGTGCGAATTCACAAACCTGATGTTTCACCCGGGGGCGGCTTGATTAAGCAAGCCGAACTTTGGGCTTTGGAGATGCCAGCTTTATAGGAGGGAATAAAATGAACAAAGGACGTATCTTTCAGGTGACAGGAGCCATTGTCGATATCGAGTTCGAACGTGGACAACTGCCTGATATTCTTAACGCAATTACGATCGAGAAGAAAGCAACAAACACCGGTCAAACAGACATTAAGTTAACGGTTGAAGTTGCTGTTCATCTTGGCGACAATGCTGTACGTTGTATTGCCATGTCCACGACAGACGGTTTGGTTCGTGGAATGGAAGCCATAGACACGGGTGGGCCGATTCGTGTTCCGGTTGGACCGACGACACTTAGTCGTGTTTTTAATGTACTGGGAGAAACCATTGATAACGGTGCACCCGTTGATCGCAGCAACCTAAAACCCATTCATCGTCTGGCTCCTAAGTTTGAGGAATTAATGCCTACCCAAGAGATTTTAGAAACAGGGATCAAGGTTATTGATCTTCTGGCCCCCTACCCAAAAGGCGGCAAAATTGGCCTTTTCGGTGGAGCGGGTGTTGGTAAAACCGTTACGATGCAGGAATTAATTCATAACATTGCGCAAGAGCACGGCGGGATTTCTGTTTTTGCTGGTGTAGGGGAACGTACTCGTGAGGGTAATGACCTGTACAATGAAATGAAGGAATCAGGCGTTATCGAAAAAACCGCAATGGTCTTCGGTCAGATGAATGAACCGCCAGGAGCACGTCTGCGTGTAGCCCTGACTGGACTGACGATGGCTGAATACTTCCGTGACGAAGAAAACCGCGACGTCCTCTTGTTCATCGATAACATTTTCCGCTTTACTCAAGCGGGTTCTGAAGTATCTGCTCTGCTTGGCCGGATGCCTTCTGCAGTTGGTTATCAACCGACACTGGCAACCGAAATGGGACAATTGCAAGAACGGATTACGACAACCAAGCAAGGTTCGGTTACATCGATCCAAGCGATCTATGTTCCAGCGGATGATTACACAGATCCAGCCCCAGCAACAGCGTTTGCTCACTTAGATGCTACAACCAACCTTGACCGCGGTATTGCAGCTATCGGGATTTTCCCAGCTGTGGATCCCCTCGCTTCCAGCTCCCGGATTCTTTCACCGGATGTTGTTGGGGCAGAGCACTACGAGGTAGCCCAAGGAGTTAAGCAGATTCTTCAACGCTATAAAGAGCTTCAGGACATCATCGCCATTCTCGGGATGGATGAGCTTGGGGATGAAGATAAAGTCACGGTCTATCGGGCAAGAAAGATTCAGAACTTCCTGTCACAGCCCCTCAACGTTGCGGAAGCATTTACGGGGACTCCTGGTCTTTATGTTCCGATCAAGGAGACGGTGCGCAGCTTTAAAGAATTGCTTGAAGGCAAGCATGACAATCTTCCCGAAGCGGCATTTATTAATGTCGGGTCGATTGAAGGCGCCATTGAAAAAGCAAAAACAATGTAGCAGGCTAGGTATGTCCACCACTATTTAAGTCTGGTGGACAAAGCCGCCACACGGTCAGGAGGGTAAGCGTGAGCACATTTCGACTCGAAATCGTGACCCCGGAGCGCAAGGTCTACGAACAAGATATTGATATGGTCGTGGTTGAAGGGATAGAGGGCCAGCTGGGCATTCTTCCAAACCATATTCCTCTACTCACTGCCTTGAAAATTGGACCACTCCGCATTATTAAGGATGGGGCTGAGGAAGAGGTAGCAGTAGGAGGAGGCTTTATGGAGGTTCGTAAGGATAAAGTGATTATTCTTGCTGAAACTGCTGAGCTCCCAGAGGACATCGATCTCGCCCGGGCCGAGGAAGCAAGAAGACGTGCAGAAAATTATCTTCTACATCCCGACGAGCATGATCAGGTACGGGCTGAGATGGCTCTTAAGCGAGCAATTAATCGGATTAATGTAGCCTCTCATAGGAATAGGTAAGGTCTAAGCGAAGGACAAACTCCTTCGCTTTTTATTTCTTTTTAAAGGATGCTCCTTCACTCGGTTTAAAATTAATTGTTAGTAGCACCCATTAGACAATTATTTTATGGGTTTGCTATAATAAAGAAAGCACTTACATTACGCTTTCCCAAAAGGAGGTGCGGACATTGAGCACCAGTTATGTGATCATAGCCATTTTTATCGGGTTTGGTATCCTGTTACCGATCGTGGCACTTACAATCGGCAAACTGCTCCGCCCGAGTAAACCGCATGATGAGAAGCTAACGACCTACGAAAGTGGCAACGAGCCCGTAGGGGAAGGTCAGATTCGGTTCAATATTCGCTATTATTTATTTGCTCTAATGTTCGTCATCTTTGATGTAGAGACCGTGTTTCTGTATCCGTGGGCGGTTGCTTACGGCAAGCTGGGTCTCTTTGCTTTTGTAGAAATGGTTATTTTTATTGGAATGCTTGCAATCGGACTTCTCTATGCCTGGAAGAAGAAGGTGCTGCAATGGACTTCTCTTTAGACTCAATTTCGCCCGAAGAGCGAGCTGAGATGGATCGCAATGTCTTTATGAGCACGCTGGAGCAGGTAAAGGGGTGGGCTAGGAGCAATTCGCTTTGGCCGCTTACCTTCGGTATTGCCTGCTGTGCCATCGAAATGATGGGTACAGGCGCATCTCATTATGACCTCGATCGTTTTGGAATTATTTTCCGCACATCGCCCCGGCATTCCGATGTTATGATTGTCGCGGGTACGGTGACCAAGAAGATGGCCCCGCTCATCCGTCGTCTTTATGATCAGATGCCCGAGCCAAAGTGGGTCATTGCGATGGGCTCCTGCGCGACTGCGGGTGGTCCTTACATTAAATCCTATTCTGTCGTTAATGGGGTGGATAAGGTGGTTCCGGTTGATGTCTACATCCCGGGGTGTCCGCCTAACCCTGCGGCACTAATTTACGGAATCAATAAGCTCCAAGAAAAAATCCGCTATGAGGCAAAGACCGGGAAACGGGTGACCGAGCGATGACCGATACGTTTGAAAAAGCACCGATTGTTGAACAAGCTGACCAAGATGCACCAATTGACCAAACAACAGTAAATGACCAAACAGCATCAGAACCATTGCCAAATGAATTATGGCTAAGCCGGACGATTGCTACCCTTCGCGGGGCAGTTGGGGAAGACGCCATTCAGGAATCATACATCAATAAGGCAGACAGTAATCGTCCCTGTATTATTGTACCCCCTAACCATTGGCCTGCTGTTGCTAGCCTGTTAAGGGATCACGAGGAGTTTGGGCTGAATTACCTTCGTAGCGTAGCTGGAATCGATTGTGAGACACACATGGAAATCGTCTATTATCTGATTTCATTGGAGACACAGGATGAGGTTTGTGTGAAAGTAAAGACAGATCGAGATCTGCCCTCGATTCCCTCAATTACACATGTATGGCCAACAGCCAACTGGAATGAGCGGGAAATTTACGATCTATTTGGCATTGATTTCCCCGGTCATCCTGATCTCAGAAGAATTCTCATGCCCGATGACTGGGTGGGGCATCCCATGCGTAAAGATTATGAACCGCTGGACTCGGAGGTGTAGGCCGGAGTGATTCGTACAGAAGAATTACTGCTTAATGTTGGACCGCAACATCCCAGTACCCATGGGGTGCTTCGCATTATCGTCAAGCTTGACGGAGAAATAATTACCGAGGCGACTCCAGTCATCGGCTATTTGCACCGAGGAACAGAGAAGTTGGCGGAGAACCTTACCTATACACAAATTATTCCCTACACGGACCGAATGGATTATGTGTCCGCGATGACGAATAATTACGTTCTCGTTCATTCCGTAGAGAAGCTAATGAATTTAGAAATTCCTGAGCGAGCGGAATTTCTCCGCTTTATCGTGATGGAGCTTCAGCGCATCGCAAGCCACCTTGTTTGGTGGGGTACTTATCTACTAGACGTTGGAGCCATGAGTCCCTTTCTCTTTGCCTTCCGCGATCGGGAAATTATTCTGAACCTATTCAATGAACTTTGTGGCGCCCGGCTTACTTATAACTATATGCGGGTAGGCGGAGTCAAATGGGATGCACCCGAAGGGTGGATCGACAAAGTCCGCAACTTTGTCCCCTACATGAAAAGCAAGCTGGATGAGTACGAATGGCTAGTAAGCGGTAACGAGATCTTCCTTTCCCGGATCAAGGGTGTTGGCAAGTACGATGCCAAAACCGCCATTGCCTACGGAATGAGCGGCGCTAATCTTCGCTGTGCTGGAGTCGATTGGGATCTGCGTAGAGACCAGCCTTATAGTCTATACAGTCGGTATCAGTTCAATGTTCCCGTAGGCACAAACGGTGATTGTTATGACCGTTATACGACCCGGATGGAGGAAATGCGTCAGTCTCTTCGATTACTCGGTCAAGCGCTCTATGATTTTCCCGAGGAGGAAGGACCCATTATGGGCAAGGTGCCCAAGATCCTTCGTGTTCCGGAAGGAGAAGCCTACACCGCAATCGAGTCCCCTCGGGGAGAGATCGGGTGCCATATTATATCGCGCGGTAAGGACAAACCCTATCGGCTCAAGTTCCGGCGGCCTTCTTTTATCAACTTAGAGATTCTGCCTAAGCTGTTAGTTGGAGAGACGATGACAAACCTGGTAACGATTCTGGGTAGTATTGATATCGTCGTTGGGGAGGTCGATTGCTAATGGATAAAATATTGAACGGAGAATGGACCCTTCTCAACATAGGCATCGTCTTGTTTGCGGTTGTTTTCATGCTGAGCGTTGTACTTTTCTTCGTAACCTATGCTATTTACTTCGAACGTAAGGTCGTTGGGTTCATGCAGTACCGGATTGGACCGAACCGTGTGGGACCGTTTGGACTATTACAAAGTGTTGCGGATATAGTAAAGCTGTTGATCAAGGAGGATACCATACCGAAGAAGGCGGATAGGATGCTGTTTATCCTTGCCCCTGTTATCGCGTTTGTGCCTTCTTTCGCTGTCATTGCGGTCATTCCCTTTACGGATAAGTTGTACTTTACAAATATCGATAGCGGTGTTCTCTATTACATTGCGCTTTCCGGTATCTCCACCATTGGGGTGATCATCGCTGGCTGGGCTTCCAATAACAAGTATTCTCTGCTCGGCGGTATACGATCCGCTGCCCAAATGATCAGCTACGAGGTTCCTCTGCTCCTCTCAATTACCGGAACAATCATGATTAGCGGCAGCATGAATCTTCGAACCATTGCCTTGGAGCAAAGCGGTGGCATCTTGCATTGGAATATCGTTCCTCAGTTCATCGGTTTTATTGTGTTCGCTATTGCGGCTGTATCCGAATTAAATCGGACGCCTTTCGATCTTCCAGAGGCAGAATCAGAGTTGGTTGCAGGCTATTACGTTGAGTACAGCGGTTTTCGCTTTGCCTTCTTCATGCTAACTGAATACGTCTATATGTTTGCGATATCGTCTTTGATCACCGTGCTTTTCCTCGGTGGCTGGCACGCACCATTGCCCATTCTAGAATGGCATATCCCAATAGCACTTCTGGAGTGGATTCCCGGTTTGTTCTGGTTTGGCTGCAAGTTTGCGTTCTGCGTGTTCTTTCTCTTCTGGATTCGGGCGACCTTGCCCCGAGTACGCGTGGATCAGTTGATGGGTTTGGGCTGGAAGGTACTTTTACCCCTGTCGCTCTTAAACATCCTCGTAACGGCGGCTTATATGGAGATATTCATCAAATAGCAGCCGTATCCATTCCAAAGTGAGGTGAGAATCGATGATAGGCTTGGTTAAAGGAATGGGAGTAACACTGAAAGCACTGTTAAGCCCCAAAGTAACCTACGGTTATCCTGAAGTCCCAATGGAAATGCCTGACCGGTTCCGGGGTATTCAATATTTTGATCCAGAAAAATGCATCGTCTGTAACGCTTGTGTACGCACATGTCCGACGGATTGCATCACGCTTACGGGCAAGCCAAACCCTGATCCCGAGAAGAAGGGGAAGGTAATCGAGACGTACGACATTAACTTTGAACTCTGTATCCTCTGTGATTTGTGTACGGAGGTATGTCCAACCGAAGCAATTGTGATGACGAACAATTTCGAGCTAGCCACCTATAGCCGGGACGACCTATACAAAGATATGGTTTGGCTAAGTGGGAATACTACGAATATTCGCAAGGAAAACAACGTTGCAGCCGCAAAGAAAGGCGGGACGCCTAAAGATGCTGAATAACCTCGCCGATAATTTATCAGATCTAGCAAGTTATCCGTTTATTCTATTTGCAGTGCTGTCCATCGTCGGAGGAATCATTATGATTAACTCTACGAAGGTCATCCACATGGTGGCCGCCATAGCCATGACATTTTTAAGTTTGGCAGGTTTGTATGTCATGTTGAACGCCGAATTTGTTGCCTTTGTACAGGTGCTAATCTATGCCGGGGCCATCTCCATTCTGATGATATTCGGTATTATGATGACAAAGCACCGGGACGAGGAACAAAAGCAACAGCGGCCCTGGCACACGATTCTTACCATTGCAGGGGTTCTCACATTATTCGGCATTCTCTGGTATGCCATCCAGCAAGCAACCTTCTCTGATGCGCGGCTCCCAGAGGGCGCGGGTTCTCCGCTTGAGATCGGCAAGCTAATGATGAGCAAGTTTGTCGTTCCTTTTGAGCTGATGTCTGTACTTCTGACGGTTGCCCTCATTGGTGCGATTGTTGTGGCCAAAAGGGAGGAGGACTAAAAGCGATGAGTGATATTATAACTCCTTATCTAACCCTCGGTGCAATTCTGTTCTGCATTGGTCTGTACGGAGCATTAATGAAGAAGAATGCAGTGATTGTTCTGCTCTCCATCGAGCTCATGCTAAATGGGGTTAACCTGAATCTGTTAGCCTTTTCGAAAATGGGTGTGAATCCGTCTGCAACCGGGCAAATTTTCTCGCTTTTCTCTATAGCTGTTGCTGCAGCAGAAGCCGCGATAGGCATTGCGCTTCTGATCGCTTTATTTAGGGGAAAATTAACGGTAGATGTTACTGAAATGGATGAGTTGAAAGAAAGATAGGAGGCCGAAGATGCTCTCTGACTTATCGCAATATGCTTGGATCGTCCCGCTATTTCCGCTTGTCGCTTTTTTAATGCTGACAGCTATTGGACGTCAAGCCAAAAGACTTGGTGTTGTAATCAGCCTAACAGCTAGTATAGCCTCCTTCTTGCTGGCGATCATGATCTTCATCAGCAGGGTCGGTAAAGACGCAGTAGACTATACATGGGATCGGTTCAAGTGGCTGGAGTTTGGTGACTTTACGCTGCGAATGGGTTTCGAAATGAATAACCTCAATGCGATGATGCTGCTCATCGTATCGACCATAAGCCTACTGGTTCTTGTTTATTCCTGCGGCTACATGCAGAATGACGATCGAATCAATGTTTACTTTGGCTATATATCCCTGTTCAGCTTTTCTATGCTTGGACTGGTGATGTCAATAAACATGATTCAGTTATACTTATTCTGGGAGCTGGTTGGAGCCTGTTCATTTCTGTTGATTGGTTTCTGGTATTTCAAGCCCGCGGCTAAAGCCGCCGCCCGCAAAGCTTTTATCGTTACCAGAATCGGGGATATTGGGTTATTCGTAGCCATTCTGCTCCTCTATTGGAATATGCCTGATCATCAGCTTACCTTTACAGCGATTCAGAACGAGTTTATGAACGGTTCGAGCATGAGTGCAGGACTTGTCGCCTTGATTGCTATTCTGATTTTTGTTGGGGCTATGGGCAAATCGGGTCAATTCCCGCTCCATACTTGGCTTCCCGATGCCATGGAAGGGCCAACACCAATCAGTGCCTTGATTCATGCAGCAACCATGGTTGCTGCTGGGGTATATCTAGTCGCTCGAACCTATCCTATATTAATGGTGTCTCATACTGCACTTATCGTGGTTGCAAGCATCGGTGCATTTACCGCGATCTTCGCCGCCATTATCGGCACGACGCAGAATGACATTAAACGGGTACTCGCTTATTCCACCATCAGTCAGCTAGGGTATATGATGATGGCGCTAGGTATCGGAACGTGGGCTGCGTA
>JACMJI010000037.1 GCA_014380705.1 Gorillibacterium sp.
GCTCCAAAGTGTACCCATTGCGGCTTCTCTTTGGTGTTCTTGGCAACCTGCGCATAATCGAATTGCGGCAGTTCTACCCCTGCTGCTGCCCAAGCTTCGGACTCATTGGTGATGCTGTTTCTAGTTAAGCTAAGCATGTATTACTCCGCCTTTCTCTTCTCAAGACTGTCCCATACTCCCAGCAAGTACATGATTCCGAGCGCTCTGTCGTATAACCCATAGCCGGGTCTGCAATGCTTTTCCTCACCCCATAAGTGTCGCCCGTGGTCAGGTCGTGCATAGCCAGTAAATCCATTGTCGTGATAGGCCTTTACAACCTCGTAGATATCCACACTGCCATCTTGTCCGCGATGAGATACTTCAATAAAATCACCGTTCTCAAAAACCTTTACATTACGGATATGGGCAAAATAAATGCGATCATGAAATTCACGGATCATGGCCGGCAGGTCATTAGCTGGATTCGTACCCAATGACCCTGTGCAGAAGGTTAGTCCACTATACGGGCTATCCACTAGATCCAGGAACCTCCGAATATAATCCCGATTGCGAATAATCCGCGGCAAGCCAAAGATTGGCCAAGCTGGATCGTCCGGATGAATAGCCATCTTCACGTCGCATTCCTCACACACTGGAATGATTCTTTCGAGGAAATACTTCAAATTGTCGAAAAGGATGTCCTCCGTCACTCCCTCATAAGCCTTAAACAGGTCGTCTAGCTTAGCCAAACGCTCCGGCTCCCAGCCCGGCATCGTGAATTTTCCAGCTCCGTCGAGAATTCTCTTAACCATGGCTTCGGGACCCTCGGCAATAGCGGCCTTCTCATAAAATAAAGCGTTTGAGCCGTCGGGTAGTTCTTTATATAATTCCGTTCTTGTCCAGTCAAAAACAGGCATAAAATTATAGCAAATAACCTTAACCCCAACCTGAGACAGCTTCCTTATCGTATCTATATAAATATCGATATATTTATCTCTACTAGGCAAGCCAATTTTAATATCATCATGAACGTTTACACTTTCCACAACGGCGGGACTAAAGCCCTTGCTCACCAACTGATCGGCAACTTCCTTAATTCTTTCCATTTCCCATACTTCACCCGCTACCTTATCATGCAAGGACCAAACGGCTCCCATGACTCCCGGGATTTGACGAATATGATCAAGAGTAATCGAATCATTGCCCTCGCCATACCATCTCCACGTCATTTTCATCCTATTCCACTCCTTAAGGTTTTTTGTCCACTAAGATCGGTAGGGAAAGCTACTCTTGCCAATCTTGTATACAAGTTAATTGTATCATAAAATATTGAATTATCCTTTGTCAATTAAGTGTTTTTAAAAAAATGATTTCAATTTAATAATTTAAAATTTTCATGTATACTAGTTATTGATCCTCGCACAGAAAGTTGGTATGAAATGAACTTAAAAAAAGAAATTATGAGCCAATTGAAGCAGGACATCCTTTCCTTGCAATTGGAACCCGGGACAATAATTAGTGAAACGACCCTTTCCGAGCGGTTTCAATTGTCCCGCACACCCATTCGAGATATCCTCAAGCAGTTGTCACTTGAGGATTATATAAACATATATCCGAAGAAAGGCAATGTCGTATCCTACATTGATTTGGAATCTGTCGAACAAATTACTTATCTTCGTTGTACTTTGGAGAAAGAGATCATGAAGGCGTTGTCTGTCCATCTTCCCTTAAAAGGTTTGCATGAATTAAAGGATATCCTTGCGCGGCAAAAGGCTTGTATTGATCAAGAAAACCGATTTGAACAATTCCTGCAGCTAGATGATGCTTTTCATAAAGCTTTGTTTGGCTTAGCCGGGCGAAGCTTTCTCTGGGACCTAATTCAGCAGTTTAATGTACATTATTTGCGTTACCGTAAACTTCATATGTTGAAAAAGGATAAATTAGTAGAGATCCAGAAAGAACATGAATTAATGGTCACCCATATGATCCAAGGGGAGATGATCGAAATTGAACAGCTTCTTGATCATCACCTTCGTGCAGATATAAATTCGCTTTATTTTGAGGAGCATTTTGCTGATTTCATTAAGAAGTAACCCTGACCTGCAGCTGCCCGCAAAAAAACACTATAGGTTTGTTTACCCTTTGTTATAATCAACTAAGGTTCGTTGATGGAATCCTAAATTTTCTAACGGATGGAGTAATCTACATGAAGCTTTGGTTAGATGAAGCGCCTTTCGCTCAAGGGGCATCCCCCGAGGATGTTCCGCAAATAACACCGTATATTGTGCAGAATGACTCGCCTACTGCCGCTATGATTGTTTTGCCGGGTGGTGGTTATGGCATGCGTGCATTCCATGAGGGAGAGCCGGTCGCTCAGTGGCTCAACAGTCTTGGGATTAGCGCTTTCGTGGTCGATTATAGAGTGGCACCCTATCAACACCCCGCACCTCTGCTCGATGCTCAACGTGCGATACGTTATGTACGGTACCACGCGCATGAATGGAAGATCGATCCGGATCGCATTGGCATACTTGGTTTTTCGGCAGGCGGCCATTTGGCGTCGACGGCGGGCACTCATTTCGACGCTGGCGCAAGGGATGCAGACGATCCGGTAGAGCGTGTATCGTGCCGACCTGATGCGATGGTTTTGTGCTATCCCGTAATTTCACTTGGCGAGCACCGTCATCACGGCTCCATGGTAAATTTAATCGGCGAGAATCCTTCTGGAGAGCTACGAGATTACCTTTCGAGCGAGCTGCAGGTAACGGAACAAACCCCGCCAACATTTCTCTGGCATACAGCGGATGATGGCGCTGTTCCCGTGGAGAATAGCTTCCTGTTTGCTGCTGCGCTTCGGCAGCATGGCGTGCCATTCGACTTGCACGTATACGAGAGTGGCCAACACGGACTTGGCTTAGCCGAAGACCAACCGGAGTCCCATACTTGGCCGAAATTATGTGAGCTTTGGCTGCGCAGAAGAGGATTTTAATGTAGATCATTATCCATAAGCCATTACCCCCCTTATCCTTTTACATATTCTATGATGAGATATTTTCCAGCATCAAGGACAAGGGGGGTTGGTTTAGTGAAAAACATGTTGAAAAATAGAGGATTATGGGGGGTTTTGTTGAAAAATAGTAGGAGAGTTTATTGGGTAAGAACGGGAGGGGCCATATGCTGCAAAGAGATTATGACAAGGGTACCCAGCGATCAACTCTTCTTGGGAATAAGCCCTATGGGAGAAACGTTTTAGAGCCGATGAATAAGCTTACTTTTAGCCCATTTAGAGGGTCCTTGAGGATTGCTGGAATATATTGTATTACTGGTTGTCTATGGATCCTTTTCACGGATCGGGCCGTCTCTGCATTTACAAAAAATAGGGAATGGATCGCCACCATTAACATGATTAAGGGCTGGTTCTTTGTTTTTATGACCGCGCTTCTAATCTTTGGTCTTATTCACCGAACACTTAAACGAATTAAGAATACGGAAGACAAGCTTGAGCTCACCTATAAGGAGATGCTGAACGCTCACGAAAGCCTGGAATCCGCCTACGAGGAAATTATTGCAACGGAGGAAGAGCTAAGGCTGCAGTACGACCAGTTAATTGAAAACCAGCGTCGGCTTGCTGAGAGTGAGGAGAAAATGTTTCACTTGGCATACCACGATCTACTGACCGGGTTACCTAATAAGCTGGCCTTGTATGAATACGCTACCGACGAAATCCTTACAGATTCCAGCGTCCATGCAGCCATCATGTTTGTTGATATAGATAACTTTAAATATATAAACGATACAATGGGGCATGGCTTCGGTGATCGCCTGATTATTAAGGCAAGTGAAAGATTGCTCTCGACTGTGGGAAGTGAGGGCGTGGTTTACCGCTTCGGAGGGGATGAATTCATTATTCTGTTGCATCGACTGAAGGATCAGGCGAGTGTCCAGGTGATTGCAGCCCAGCTTCTTGCCAGCTTTAAAGAGGCTGTTGATATGGACAATAGTATGCTGCATATCAGTATCAGTATTGGGATCAGTATCTATCCGAATCATGGCAGAGATATTATGGAGCTGGTTAAACTCGCCGACATTGCCATGTACAATGCGAAAGAATTGGGGAAAGACAACTACGTCTTATTCGATCAATCTCTGAACGATACATTTACCGAAAGAATGAATATCGAAAAACATTTACGTGCCGCCATGGAACAGGATGAGTTCGAACTCTTCTTTCAGCCACAGGTGGACTTGAAACGGAATAAAGTGACAGGTCTTGAAGCTCTACTGCGCTGGAACAACGCCGAGCTAGGATTTGTCTCTCCTCTCAAGTTCATCAAGGTGGCCGAAGATACGCATCTGATTATTCCTTTGGGTGCATGGGTTTTACGAAAAGCCTGTTCTTTCCTGAAGAGTCTACATGATCGGGGCTTCAACCAATTAACAATCTCCGTCAATATTTCAATGCTGCAATTGGTGCAAACTGATTTTAATGAGCTCGTCTTCCATACTCTGGAGTTATCCGGGCTTGAACCCCATTATCTAGAGCTTGAGATAACGGAATCGGTATTAGTTGAATCTTACGATCATGTAAACATGATATTAAATCAACTTAGAGATAAGAATATAAAAATTGCGCTGGATGATTTCGGTACAGGCTATTCCTCCTTAAGCTACTTAACCCATTTGCCAATCACAACCTTAAAGATAGACAAGTCCTTTATAGATTCGGTTCCAAACCAAGCGGCCTTGGTGGAACAAGTTATTATGATTGGGAAGCGCATGAATATGTCCGTGGTTGCGGAGGGTGTGGAGAAACAAGAACAGCTGGATTATTTACAGGGGCAGGGCTGCGATAAAATTCAGGGTTATTTATTTAGCAAGCCACTATCGGCTAAAGATTTGGAACAGTCGCTGATCCATTGGGAGAGCGTTGGAATGCTAGATTTCGCTTTACCGGAGCAGAGCGATTCCAAGTGACTCTGCCGACACAAGAATTCCCTGTAGAATTTCCTGCAATTCTGCAGTTTTGCAGAAATTGAATTTGGCATAGGCTCGAACGGCGAATAATAAGGTGGTCCAGAGCAGGAATTTGTTAATTTTTGTCGAATAAAACTTGTATAAAGAAGCAACCGTGTACAGGAGGTGAATCCCGCTGCTACAAGGACAAGCCTTGAGAAGCGTGCGGGAGAAACAATGTGGGACTGGCTGAAACCA